>PMDT01000015.1:0-4632 GCA_003154555.1 Spirochaetaceae bacterium | reverse complement strand
TCCTGCGCCCCCTTTTCTTCCTTGCCCCCGCACTCGGTCCGCATCCCGAGGCCTTTCTCAAGGAGCTCGCGGGGGATGACGCGCGCTTCTTCCTCCCCGGCGCGACGGATGAGAGCCGGGACGGCAACTACAACGACAACACCGCGCTGGTGCAGGCCATTGGCGACGGCGCCCGGGGCGCCTGGTGGGACATCCTCAGGCGGATGCGAGCGGGCTGAAGCGGCGGACATGCAGTTGTCATGCGCGTGACCCTGCTGTAGATTCACATAAAGGCATGAGCGGCGGGACTGAAGGCGACACACACCCCACGGATGATCCGGAAAAGCTGGCGGGTTGCTTTCTCGTCTCGGAGATCGCGCTGGGAGATCCCAACTTCAGGAACACTGTCGTGCTCATGATTACGCACGACGACAAGGGCGCGTTCGGGCTTGTCGTCAATCGCCCCTCTCCCTTCACGCTCGGGGACGTCATTGACGGGCTGGACGGAACGGCCGCGGCGTCGATACCCGTTTTCGTGGGAGGCCCCGTGCAGCAGGAGGTGCTCTTCGTGCTGCACTCCGCCCTTCCCTCCGACGGTCCGCAGGGGGAGCCGGATGAGCCGATCGAAGGGGTCTTCTCCGAGCCCGCGACGCGGCCGCTCGTGGATTACCTCAAGGAGGACTGGGGCAGCATTCCGGAGGACGAGCGCCCGGAAGTGCGCGTCTTCGCCGGCTACTCAGGGTGGGGCCCCGGCCAGGTGGAAGGGGAGCTCAAGGCGGAAACCTGGGTGGTGATCCCCGCGAAGCGGGAGATCGTCTTCACCCATGACGCGGCCGGCGCATGGGCAGACGCGTTTGCGCGCAAAGGCCCGCTCTACCAGATAATATTGCAAACGGGCTTCAAGCCTTCAATGAATTAAAGCGAACTAGATCGCCTTCTCGTAGATCCTGTAAACCTTCACCAGCTCAAGCCGGAGCTTCTCCAGCGCGTTGCGGATGCTCGCATTATCTTCCAGGATATAATTGGCCTCCAGCCTGCGGATCCGCGGGGAGAGCGCGCGGTAGATCTCCATGTAGAGAAGGACATCAAGCGCTTTGCCGCGGTATTCGGGCAGCACGGCCAGGCCGAAAAGCCGGTAATCCTTCACTTTGCGGATGCCCAGGAGAAGGTCGACAAAGCCGAAGGGCAGGATCCTGCCGTTGATCTTCTTCAACACGATATTGAGGTCCGGGAAGCCGAGTGCATATCCCACCGGCCGGCCGCGGTCCTCGACGAACCAGATGGCCTGCGGGTCGGCGATCGGTTTCAGACGGCGGAACATGTCCTGCATCTCGCCGCGGTTGAGCGGCACGTATCCCCAGTTGTCCTTGAGCGCGACGTTGGAGATCTCGAAGATCGCATCGGCGTCGCGTGCGAGGTCCTTCATGGAAAGCGGCCGCACCGTGAGGCCCGTCTCCGGGGCAAGCATGCGTTCGCTGAAGCGCGAGAAGCGCGCGGGTATCCTGTACGCGCTTTCCGTGCTCGCCTCGTACGCCAGCAGGTCTTTCACCTTTGTGTAGCCCAGCTCCTCGATGAAGTCGTTGTACCAGGGCGGGTTGTAGGGGGCCATGAAAACCGGCGGCTGCTCGAATCCCTGGAGGAGAAATCCCCAGCTTTCCGCCACCGGGTGTATCGGCCCGCGGACACGGTCCATGCCGCGCGCGCGCAGCCACGTGACCGCCGCGTCATCGAGTGAGCGCGCGGCGGCGATGTCGCGTGCACATTCGAATGCGCCGAAGAAGCCCGTGCGGCTCTTGTAGTAGTCGTTGAAGGCGTGGTCCACGTACACGAGGCTGCGCCCGCGGATCCGGCCGTTCTCCTCGGCAAGGAGCAGCGCAAAGTCGGAATGCGCGAGGATGGCATTCTTCTTCGCGCTGTACGCGCCGCGCTCGTCCATCCAGAGGGGTGGGGCCCACAGCGGGTCCCCGCGGTAGGCGTCGCGGGGATAGGAGATGAATCGACGCCGATCGGCACGGGTGACGGCTTCACGAATCTGCATGATCCGCATAGTATCATGGATCAGGAGAACGGGGTGACCGAAGAGCTGACACGCGCCCTCGCCGCGGCAGGGGCAACAGTGAGATTCGACCAGCGGCCCGGCGACATCGGGGCCATCATCAGGCTGCACGGCCTCCTGTACGCCGCGGAACACGGCTACAGTCTCGACTTCGAGGGCTACGTCGCGAAGACTTTTGCCGGGTACGCCTGGCCGCCGTCGGAGCGCGAAAGGCTGTGGCTCGTGGAAAAGGCAGGCGACCTGCGCGGCTGCATCGCCATCATGAAGGCCGCCGAGACGACGGCCCAGCTTCGATGGCTGCTGCTGCTGTCCGATCTGCGGGGATGCGGTCTGGGCCGTGCGCTCGTGGGCGACGCGCTTGCCTTCTGCCGTGAGAATGGCTACTCCGTCGTGACGCTTTGGACCGAAGGCTCCCTTTCCATCGCGACCACGCTGTACCGCAGATTCGGTTTCGTGAAGGTCGAAACAAAGACGAGCCGGATCTGGGGCAAGGAACGCACCGAAGAGCGCTACGACCTGCAGCTTGCCTGACGAGGCGGGGCCGCGGCGGCCGTCACACGGCCGGCCTGGCTTTCCTTTCCGCTCGCATCCAGCGGACAAGGAAGAGAAGCGGAAGGAACGCCAGGACAATCCCCACGGTCCCCACGCCCCTGTAGCCGAACTGCGCGGATATNNCCCAGCCCGAGCAGGAGCAGGGAGACGGCGAGCGGGAAGGTCGCCCCGGTGAGGGGCGCGGTCAGGCAGGCGATGATCAGGACCACGGCCCCCACGGCAATGACGGGGCGCCTGCCCCAGCGGTCGATGAGCCGGCCCGAGACCAGGGAGAAGGCGTACATCCCGATCGTGTGCGCGGAAAAGACCAGTGACACATCGCCCAATCCATGATGCATGTCTTCCATATACAGGGACGTGATGACCATGAGGCCGACCATGACGACCTGGGCCAGCATCATGGCCGCCACCGCCGCGGCGGCCGCCGGCAGGCGGAATATCTCCCTGATCGAGCGGCGCACCTCTGATGTGCCGCCGGGCGCCGCATCCGCGCCGCTCGTGCGGCGTACAAGGCTCAGGGGTTCGGGGCGCAGGGCCACGGCGATAACGACGCCGGCGGCAAGCAGGAGCGCGACGGCGGCAGCGAATGCGCCGGCCAGCTCGCTTGTGCCCGCTGCCACGGCCGCCCGGCCGGACGGCATCACCAGGAGCGGCCCGCCGATCGCCCCCACCGTGCCGCCGAGCACGACATAAGACACAGCGCGGCCGCGCGTTTCAGGTGTATGCACCTCGGCGGCGACGAAACGCGACAGGTTCACCGCCGCGTTGGCGATTCCCACGAGACACATGCCTCCGAGAAACAGCAGGAATGAGCCGCGCGCAATGGCGGCGACAGAGAGTGCCGCGCCGCAGGCACCGAGGAACAGACCAATGGCAAGTGATGGTCTTCGCCCGATCCGGTCCATGAGCAGGCCCCACAGGAACGAGGCCCCCGAACCGGCGAGCATGGAAACCGCGGCGGGGACGCCCGCCCAGCTCTCGTTGCCGCTGATTGCGGTCCCCGCGATGGCTCCGACCGTTGAGGTCGCGATGAAAGCCGCCGACGCCAGGCATTGTGTGAGAAAGAGCACTGTCGTAATGCGTCGCGCCAGGGGATCTGATTCCTGCATGATGCGAGGCTAATCCGACCCGCAAGGCTTTCGCAAGCAGGGGTGCGTCGCGACGTGGCACGCCGGCGTGGCATTTGCGGCATTTTGCGGCTACGGGTGGCGGGCCGACTTGGCATACGAATTCCGCTTTTAAAAACCGTCAAATGCTTATATTTGAGCGTAGAGAAAGTGCCTAACGGCAGGAGGTTTTTTGTGAAAAAGGTTTTCGCTCTATCGGTGGTTCTTGCTTCCGTTCTTCTGGTTGCAGGCTGTTTCGTTACCATTTCGCCACTTACGTACACGGTCAGCGGCGGGATTTACACGTATCAGTTGGTGAACATGTACACACCGGCGACGTTGTCGCTCACACAAGGGAGCAACGTCTTTTCCGTGTCGATCACCATGCCGCCCATGGACGGATACAACAACCAACTCGGCACGTATTCAATTTCTGGCGTTCCCGCTGGGACCTATACCATGCAGCTCGCCTACGAGGACTACTGGAACAACGTCACGGCTGCGTACAGCGTGAACAGCGGAATAAACACCACTGCCAACATGACGAACACGTACGTCGGCAGCGGGCCCTATTATTACACGGTGACAATCGGCAGCCTGTCGATCGGGGCAGATGAGACGGTCGATTTGATCTTCCAGTAGGGCACGGGGCGCGACGAGCTCCCCTCAGAGCTCCAGCAGAAGCGCTTCGGTCCCCACCGCAGAAATGATCGGGCTGTCTGCCGCCATGCCGATCCGAAGGCATCCACCGGCAGACAGCAATGTGTCTCTCCCACCCTCGGTGATCCAGGCTTTGCCGGATACCACCGTTATCTCCGCCGGCCGACGCGGCAATCGTATCGTTTCCCCCGCGCACAGCACGATGCGCAGTGGCGTTCTGGAGGAGACAACAGCGGCGCGGCGTTCGATGCCGTTCAGTGAAACCGCTATATCAAGGGA
>PMDT01000214.1:658-3206 GCA_003154555.1 Spirochaetaceae bacterium | reverse complement strand
CAGCATCGCTGCCTACGTGTCCTTCGACAACATCGACGTCGGCCGCAACCAGGCCAGGGGCGTTCTCGCTGTGAAGGCCGCGGGAAACTTCGTTCTGCTCGGCGGAAGCCCCACCGACAACAACGCCCACCTGTTCCGCAAGGGCCAGATGGAAATCCTGCAGCCCCTCATCGACTCCGGCAAGATCAGGATTGTTGCCGATCAATGGGTCGAGAACTGGGACGCGGAGAATGCGAAGCAGCTCATGGATAACGTCCTGATGGCGACGGGCAAGAAGGTCGACGCGGTCGTTGCCTCGAATGACCGCACCGCCCTCGGCGCTCTGGAATCCATGAAGGTCGCCGGCATGGCCGGAAAGGTTCCCATCTCCGGACTCGATGCCACCGAAGCAGGCTGCAACTCGATCGCGCGCGGTGAGCTCACCGTCACGATCCTGGAGGACACCCGCCAGCTCGCCACGCTCGCCACCGGTGTCGCGATCGCGCTCATGAAGGGCCAGGCACTGTCGGATCTCACCCCCCAGTCGCTCGCCGATCTCACCGGCGATGCCTCGAAGACGGGTACGGTGCCCTGCAAGTTCCTCCAGGTGTCCCCGGTCACCAAGAGCAATCTAAAGCAGCTCGTCGTCGACTCCGGATTCCAGACCTACGAAGGGGTTTACAAGGACATCAAGAACGCGCCCCCCAGGTAGTCCAGGACTTTCCTCTCTCACAGGAGGACAAAGTGGCAGTCCCGCAGCGCGCACTCATCATCGAGGACGACCAGGACATCGCGGAAGTCGTGGAGATGAACCTGCGCGACCTTGGCCTTGAAACCGAACGGGCCGCCGACGGCAGGACGGGGCTCCAGAAGGCGTTGGAGCGGCCGTACGCGCTGATCGTCCTGGACCTCATGCTCCCGAAGCTGGACGGGCTGTCCGTCTGCACACGCATCCGGGAGAAGAACCCCGCCACCCCCATCCTGATGCTCACGGCCAGGGCGGAAGAGATCGATCGCGTGCTGGGCCTGGAGATGGGGGCCGATGACTACGTGACAAAGCCCTTCAGCATCCGGGAGCTGGTGGCCCGGGTGAAAGCGCTCCTGCGCCGGGTGCAGGTGGACCGGGATGCGGCGACCCCGGCGGCAGGGGGAACGGTGGAGGTCGGCGATATCGCCCTGGACCTTACGAAGCGGCGCGTGACCCGCGCAGGAGCGCCCCTGGCGCTCACCGTGAAGGAGTTCGAGCTGCTGGCCCTCCTGGTACGCAACCCTGGCCGGACGTACAGCCGCGCCGACCTGCTCAATCTCGTCTGGGGCTACCAGTTTGAAGGCTACGAGCACACGGTGAACTCGCATATCAACCGGCTCCGCGCGAAGATCGAAAGCGACCCCGGGCATCCGCGCTACCTCCAGACGGTCTGGGGCATCGGCTACCGGTTCTCCGAGCCCGGGGAGCTCTCCTGATGCGCGGTCCCTTCGGCTCTTTCTACGGGCGGCTTTCCACGATCTTCCTCCTCCTCATCCTCGCGCTCGGCGGCGGCTGCATCGTGATTGCGTTCCGCTCCGCCTCACTCCTGTTCGACGACGTTGAGCAGCTCCTGAACAGGGGATACGCGCGCAGTATCGCGGAAGAAATCGCGCCGATTGTCGCGGGGGGCTTTTCGGAGGAGAAGCTGAAGAGCGCCATCCATTACATGATGGTCCTCAATCCCATGGTGGAGATCTACCTGCTCGATGCGCGGGGGAAAATCCTGGCGTATTTTCTCAATCCCTCGGAGTCCATCGTCCGCGGCCAGGTGGATCTTGCACCCGTCCGGGCCTTCGTCTCGGGTGAGGGCACGCGGCTCACCCTGGGCCCCGATCCCCGCAGCGCCAGCCGCAGCCGCCCCTTTTCCGCGGCCACGGTGCGCATGGGCAACGAGATGGACTACGTCTACATCATCCTCGGCGGCGAACGCTACGACGCGTCCCTGCGCATGATCCGTGACAGCTACTACCTGCGCACCGGCTTCATCGCCTTCCTCCTGGCGCTCGCTGCCACGCTCATCATCGGTCTCACCCTTTTTTCCCTGCTCACGCGCCGTCTCTCCTCCCTGAGCGACGCGGTGCGTGGATTCGAGCGCGGCGACCTTGGCCGACGGGTCGTCGTGAGGGGAAGGGACGAGCTGGGCGCGCTTGCGCGCAGCTTCAACGAAATGGCGGCGACCATTGAGGCGGACGTCGACAAGCTGCGCGCGGAAGAGAATGTGCGGCGCGACCTGATCGGCAATATCTCCCACGACCTGCGCAGCCCCCTCACCTCGCTCCAGGGCTACCTGGAGACCATGACCTTGAAGGAAGGGACGCTCGGGCCGGATGAGAGGAAACGCCTCCTGTCGATCAGCCTCAAGAACGCGGAAAGCCTCCAGCGTCTCGTCGAGCAGCTCCTGGAGCTTGCAAAGCTGGACGCGCGCCAGGTCGATCTCCTCCGGGAGCCCATCCCGCTTGCCGAGCTCGCCCAGGACGTGGCGCTGAAGCTTGCGCCGCAGGCAGAGCGCGCGAAGGTTTCGCTTCACGTGGAGGCGCCCGG
>PMDT01000214.1:0-596 GCA_003154555.1 Spirochaetaceae bacterium | reverse complement strand
GCCGCACGTCTTCGAGCGGTTCTACAGGGCGGACAAGAGCCGCAATCGCACCACCGGCGGCGCGGGCCTGGGACTCGCTATCGCGCGACAGATCGTGGAGCTGCATGGGGGAGCGCTTACGGTGCAGAGCATTCCCGGCAACGGGGCGACCTTCACGTTCGCCCTTGCAGCGGCCGGTTAGTACACGCGGCGGCGCCCTGGACGCGCCACACCGGGAGGGCGGCCGCGTGATCCTTTGTCCCACCTTTTGTGACACTTTCGTGATGAGTCGTGAGTACTTTCTTCTCCAGAAGGCACGGTGAAGGCACTCGTGCTGAAAGGAGAAATCGGATGAGACGCACCCTGGTGCTGCTGTTTATNNCGGCGACCGCGGATCCCGCCGTTGGCAGCGCGCTGCGTATGGCGGCGAGCGCCGCCCACAAGGTCCCCTACACGAGCTTGACGGCCGCGGAGGCACTCGCCTCCCAGTCTCCCGTCGTGCTCTTCTTTGCGGCCGACTGGTGCCCGTACTGCCAGTCTGACATGAAGGACATCAACACCAACGGGGGTCGGCTGGGCACGGTGACCATCGTCGTGGTGGATTACGACAAGGAGAA
>PMDT01000091.1 GCA_003154555.1 Spirochaetaceae bacterium | reverse complement strand
CTTCCTTTGCCATGGCCACTTCTTCCGCGAACATCTTCAGGAGACCCAGGAGCGTGCGGAGGTTCACCTCCTCACCGAGCACGATGCCTTCCGTCTGGTAGAAATCGGCGAGGTGCGTGGCATCCACCTGGTCGTAGCGGAAGCAGCGCACCACCCCGAAGTACTTGCCGGGCACGCGCGCGTGGGGAAGGGTCTTTGCGGAAAGCACGGTGCCCTGGCTGCGCAGGATCAGCCGGCGAGTGAAGTCGCGGTCGAACGTGTATTGCCAGCCCCGGCTGCCGGTTTTCCAGCCGTTCTCATGCGTGGCCGCCACCTGGTCCAGCCAGGGCTGCTCGATCTGCTTTGCGTGCGTGGGGTCCTTGATGTAGTAGACGTCGTGGATGTCGCGCGCGGAATGGAACTGGGGCATGAACAGCGCATCACCATTCCAGAACTCGGTTTCCACCAGGGGGCCGTCGAACTCCTCGAAGCCCAGGGAGGCGAGCTTGTTCTTCAGCATCTCCAGAAATGTGCAGTAGGGGTTGCGCCTGCCCACGAGCACGCGCGTCGGAGGCACGTCGATGTTGTAGCGCCTGAATTGCGCCGTCTTCCAGGAACCTGTCTTCAGCATCTCCACTGTCAGGGCGCCGGTTTCCTCACCGGTTGCGCCGGACAGGTGCAGCTTCGCGGCTGCGGCCGCGCCATCCGGCGTGAGGGCATACGTCACGTCCTCCCGTTCCACGAGCCGGAAGAGGCTTCCCGCCGCCCCGCGTTTTTTTGCCTGGGAGGCGGCAAGCTCACGGTCTGCCGCTGCCAGTGCGGCTTCATCCAGCGGCTCGGCCTGCGCCTTCTTCAACAAGGCCTGCACCGCCACCTGCCGCGGCGCGAGTGCTTCCTTGCCGCCCGGAGCAATCGTTGCGCGCTTCTCCGCGTCCATCGCAAGCACCTTGTCCTTTGACAGGCCGCCGAACGCGGACCCGACGTCCTTCGCCTCGATGCCGAGTCTCCTGGAGAGCTCGGGAAGGGCCAGCGCACCCGCGGATTCCAGCAGGTCGACGATGCGCTGCTCAAAGGTGCCCTTCTGGATGCATTCCCGGCCGAAGTCCGTGATCTCAAACAGAACGCGCGGGACGCGCGCCGTTTCCGCCACGTAGCCTTTTGCCGCGAGCCAGCTCAGCGCCTGGCCGGACTGGCCCGTGTTGTAGCCCAGGTCCGCGGCAAGGCGCGCGGTGCCCAGCGCGTCAGCGGCGCCATAGCGGAGCAGGACCTTGATCTCGAGTGGATGGAGCTCCCGGTCTGATGGCATAGACGTGTTACCTCTGGAGTTTTTCTGCGAGGGATCTCAGGAAGAGCCCGACGTCCGTCACGATGCCGATGGTCTGACCCGAGCCCCTGTCCGAAAGTTTTGTCACGACCGCGGGGTTGATGTCAACGCAGATCGTTTTCGTCCATGCGGGGATCATGTTCCCCGTCGCGATGGAGTGCAGCATCGTGGAAAGCATGATCACCATGCTGCAGCCCTTGACCAGCGCCCCGTAGGCGCGCTGCGCCGCCAGCATGTCCATCTCGGTGTCGGGAAGGGGGCCGTCGTCGCGCAGCGAGCCGGCGAGCACATACGGAATACCTGCCCGGATGCACTCGTACATGATGCCGGAGGTGAGCGCTCCCGCTTTCACCGCCGCCGGGAGGGTTCCGTGGGTGAAGATCGCGTTGATCGCCCGAATGTGATTGCGGTGACCCTCGAAGACCGGCCGCGCGGTGTCCAGCGCGATGCCCAGCGACGTGCCGAAGAGCGCGCTTTCCACGTCGTGGACGCCCAGCGCATTGCCGGCGAGCAGCGCGGACACGTAGCCGTCGCGGATGAGCGCCGCAAGGGCGGGGCCGCCACCGGTATGAATGACCACGGGACCCGCCACAACGGCCACCCTTCCGCCGTCCCTCTTCTGCCGGGCGAGCTCTTCGGCCACGCGGGAGATCGCTACGTCGACGCTGCGTTCCGAGGAGACGTCGTTGGCCATGAAGCCGAACTCCTCGCTCTCGTGCTCCGGGAAAAGCGGGATGATGCGCACCGACCTGCTCGTGCAGACGACCTGGTCTCCCGCCTTCACGTTGCGGATGAGGCGGCAGGACAGGCTCCTGCCCTGCACAACGATCACACCGTCCATGCGCATGTCGGCCACGTCGCGCCACGCGCCTTCCCGGTAGACCTGTGTCCGGCGGTTACTCGTCGCGTAGAAATCATCGGGCACGCAGGAGTCCCGGGGCGCCGCGCGGAGGACCGCCTCGCCCACCTCCTTTTCGTAGCAGCCCTGGTTCACGAGGAGACCGGTGAGTGCCGCAAGCTTCTCCCCGTCCGCGCAGCTCACATCGAGCTCCACGCGAGAGGGATCCGTTCGCACCTTGCCCATGGCAAACTCGATGACCCGGTAGTCGGCGCCCGCGTCGACGATTGCATTCAGCATGCGCGTGAGGATGCCGGAGTCGATGAGGTGGCCTTCGGCCAGGAAGCGGCGGGCGACGGCGGGCATGGCGGGGTTACAGGTGGAGCTCTTTGGAGAACTGGTCGATGGCCATGCGGGTGAAAGCGATCTTTTCCCGCGCGAGCTCCCTGCTCTTCTCGAAGTGGAACTTCTCTGTGAAGGACAGCTCGCGGGAGACGTACTGCAGAATTTCCTGCATCGTTTTCATGTTGTACCAGATGAAGGCGCCCACGGACAGGCGCGCAAAGCCGACGGCCCCGATGGAGTCGAGCAGGTTCGCGTCGAAGAGCAGCTTCGCTTCCACGGAGCTGGGGTTGCCGTTCGGCATGTGGCTCACGATCGCATCGACGACGATGGGGATTTTCTCAGGGACGAATCCCGTTTCATGGAGTATCGCTTCGGCGCGGTCCGCCGAGCTCTTGGGGTGTCCGACGGACATCTCGATGTCGTGCAGGAAGCAGGCGGCGTGCAGGATTTCCTCGTCGTGGTCGATTCCTTCCGCGATCTCGCGCGCGAGGTGGTAGACCCGGAAGGAATGCTCGTACCCCGACCCCAATCTGCCCGATGTGAGATCCTTGGCATACTGCTGGATGAGCTTTCGCATGGCGCCGATTGTACCCGAGATGCCGCCGGGATGCAAGGCGAAACGGCGAACGCCCCGGAGCGTGCGACCCCGGTGCACGTCCCTTGCCCCCGCCGGCCATTCGGACTTCAGGGGTGCACGTCACCAAAGTGAGCGGCCAGCCCTCAGGCGGTTGACTGGAAGGCCCGGCGCTCCCAGAAACTTTCGAAGCGGCCGCTGAGTCTGGAGCAGCGAAGCGCGATGATGGCATTTGCTCCGTTGACCGTCCAGAACATCCCCCCTTGCTTCAATCGTTTCCAGACTACCTGTTTGCAGCCCGATTCGACAACCGCGGAGGAGGTGCAAAGCCCAACGGCGTGATACTGGTCGTAGCGCATTCTTTCGCGATTCGTGCGGATGTAGTTTTTACACTCCCTGGCTTCTTTGATGGCGAAGTGGGGTGAGAGAGCCTTGAGGACCGCATCGAGTTTTCCTGTCTTCAATTCTATACAGCGCTCGTGCGTCCAGTGATCTGCAAGGTCGCTCTGCGCTCCGTAAACCGCCTTGCCGACTCCAGCCAGACGCTCATTGACGTGGAACCGATCAACGATCTGGATTGCATCGGGGAACAGTTCAGTGGCGATGTTCCAGATCCACAGTGCTCCGTCACCGAGGATCGCACGCCGCCGGGCCTGGAGGAAGCGTCGTCGTGCCGCTTCACGAGCGACACGTTGGGTGAACGGGGAGAGACCTTCGTCCGTGTCCCGCGAGGCAGCACTCTCGATGGCGGCCGAATAACTCACCGAGCCCTCATCGCGCACCGGTACCCCCTCCGTGTCGCGCCCCTCGGCGCTCCAGACCGTGACGAGCTTGACCTCGCGCGTCCGAGCCGAGCCGTCGGGCTGCTTGCCCGCCCGTCCGACGAGCTCGGAAGAGCGCAGCGGGATACCGGTGCCGTCCATCCCGAGATACATCGTCGGGGCACTCGGGACGGTGAGCTCGACGACGGTCCGCTCGTCCTGCGCGATCTCGCGTCCGAGCGCCTCGGCGCTGCGCTCGACCGGCGCGGCA
>PMDT01000143.1 GCA_003154555.1 Spirochaetaceae bacterium | reverse complement strand
GCACCTTCACATTGCTTTCCGTGATGCCCAGAATCGCACCGATCTCTTTGTAGCTCAAGTCGCCATACTCGCGGAAGACCAGCGGCGCCCGCAGGGTGTAGGGAAGCTCGTCGAGGGCCCGTTGCACGTCCGTCCGGGTTTCCTCCCGGATGGCGAGCTTTTCGCTCGATTCCGCCGTGCTGACCGCCAGGCGCGACAGCTTTCCATACGCGGCTCTTTCGCGGCTGCGTCGCTTCTCATGATTCAACGACAGGTTCTTCACCACGCGGATAAGCCAGTATTTCGCCTGCTCGAGATTCGGCAGAAGATCGGAGCGCTCCATAAGCTTGATGAACGCCTCATGGCAAAGGTCCTCCGCGACCCCTCTATCTCCGGTTACGCGCAAAGAGACATGGTAGATGATGGGAAAGAGAGACTCATAGACCACATCAAAGGAAGGTGGGTGCGCATATTCCGTGCTACTCATTACTAACAACGATTTCCCGCTGATGTTACATCAATCTTCTCTTCTTTGACCAGCGGCAATCCGTAGCTTCGGCCCCCCGGGGCTGTCCTGCACTTCGATTCCGCGAGCCAGAAGCATCGCGCGGATCTCATCCGCCTTCTTGAAGTCCCTTCCCTTGCGCGCAAGCTCCCTCTGCTCCAGGAGCGCACGTGTCTCCTCGTCCGGCACGACCTCGGCTTCCCGCGCCTCAGAAAGCCCCAGGTCGAAGATAGTGTCCATGCGCAGCGCGGCGGCAAGCCTGTCGGCGGGCGGGACCTCCGCATCGCGGAGCATCGTCCAAAGGTCGGCGAGGCACCGCGGCATGTTCAGGTCGTCCATGGCGTGCGTTTCGAAGTCGGCCATGTACTGCAGGGCTTTGCCCGTGGGCGACGCGGGGGGGTGGCCGGATTGTGCGCGAAGCTGGGCGATCTTGTCGACCACACCCATGCGGCCGGCGCGGGCGGCGGAAAGCCCTTCCCAGGTGAATGCCAGCTGGGTGCGGTAGTGCGCGCCCAGGCAGAAGTAACGGTAGTCCAGCGGGTCAAAGCCCTTCTCCACAAGCGTCGAGAGCGTGGTAAAGTTGCCCGCGGATTTGGCCATTTTTTCCTTGCCCATGACGAGCCATTCGCCGTGCAGCCAATAGGTGACCCACGGCTTGCCTGTCGCGGCCTCGGATTGGGCGATCTCATTCGTATGATGAACGGGCGGGTGGTCGATGCCGCCGCAATGAATGTCGAACTGCTCGCCGAGGTATTTCATCGACATGGCGCTGCACTCGATATGCCAGCCCGGATATCCACGGCCCCAGGGCGAATCCCAGGTCATCGACTGGTGCTCGAATTTTGACTTCGTGAACCACAAGACGAAATCCCTTGGATTCTTCTTCCCTTCATCCACGGCGATCCGGGCCCCGGCTTTCAGCTCCTGCTGGTCCAGCAGGGCGAGCTTCCCGTAGCCGGGAAACTTACTGATGTCGAAATAGACATTGCCGCCTGCAACGTAGGTGAAGCCGTTCTTTTCAATGCGGGAGATGAGATCGATCATGTCCTGTATGTGCGCGGTAGCACGGCAGATGACCGTCGGGGTGACGCAGCGCAGCAGGCCGAAGTCGTGAAAGAAGGCTTTTGTATAGAACTCCGCAATCTCCCAGACCGACTTTCCCTTCTCACGGGCGCCTTTGAGCATCTTGTCTTCGCCCTCATCCGCATCGTCCGTGAGATGTCCGACGTCCGTCACGTTCATCACGTGGCGCACGTCGTAGCCGGCATACGCGAGGGTCTTGCGGAGAATGTCCTCGAAGATGTACGTCCGGAGATTTCCGACGTGGGCGAAGTCGTACACGGTCGGGCCGCAGCAGTACATCCCCACCTTGCCCTTTTCGCGCGGGGTGAAGATCTGCATCTCGCGTCCCATCGTGTTCCAGAGCTTCAACTCCACGGTCCCTCCAATGGTAGACCTGCCATGTTCCGACCGCTACTATCCCGCTTGTGCACACACTACGGGAATTGGCGCGAATGATCAAGATCGACGGCGATGTGCGCCTCGATGAGCCGATGGCGATGCACACGAGCTTCCACATCGGCGGGCCCGCGGACCTCTTCGTCGCGCCCGCAGATGCACGGGAAACGGCCCGGGTGCAGGCGGTGTGCGCGCGCGAATCGGTTCCCTGCTTCCTCCTGGGCGGCGGCACGAATATTCTCGTCTCGGACAAGGGCGTCCGGGGCGTCGTCGTGGACCTTTCCCGTCTCCGGGGCATCACGGTCGATGGCATGAAGATCACCGCCCAGGGTGGCACGCCCGTATCGGACATGGCGGCCGCGGCGCGGGACCACGGGTTGTCGGGGCTGGAGTTCGCCTTTGCGCTGCCCGGCAGCGTCGCGGGGGCGGTGTGGATGAATGCACGCTGCTACGATGCGGAAATCGCCGACCTGCTCACGTCGGTGGAGTACCTCGGTGCGGATTTCAATCCCTGCCGCTACCGGATGCGGAAGAGCGACTGGGAATACAAGAAGTCGCCCTTTCAGGTCATCCCGGGTGCGATCATCTCCGCGAGCTTCTCACTCGCCCCGGGTGACAAAGATCGCATGACGGCCGCGATGCAGGACCACCGGCAGGACCGTGAGCGCAAGGGGCACTTCCTCTTCCCGTGCGCGGGCAGCGTCTTCAAGAACAACAGAAACTTCGGTGCGCCGACGGGAAAGCTGATCGATTCCCTCGGGCTGAAGGGACTCCGCGCAGGCGGCGCGCAGGTTGCCCCTTTTCACGGCAATATCATCGTCAACGTGGACCATGCCCGCGCGGCGGATGTGCTCGGCCTCATTGAGACGCTTGAGCGCGAGGTGCGACTCCGGCTCGGCTTCGCGCTGGAGCGGGAGGTGATCCTCGTGGGTGAATGGCAATGAAGCGCTCTCTGCGCCGCGTGCCGACGGGACAGGGGCACGCCGGATGATCCTTGTCATCGGCCAGAATCTCGCCTGGCAGAAGGCATGCACGGTTGCTGCCGTCGCGCGGGGAGAGGTGAATCGCATCCTCGCGATCCGGGAGTTCGCCAGCAGCAAGGGGCCGAATGTCGCGCGCGCCTTGAGGGCGCTCGGTGGGACCGGTGAGGTCATCTTTTACGCGGGGGGGACGACGGGTCGGCGGGCAGTCGATTACCTCACGGAAGAAGGAATCCGCTGCAGGCCCGTGCAAATCCAGGCCGAGACGCGCACGTGCACGACGCTCCTCGAGCCGGACGGGACAGCCACGGAAGTAATCGAGCCCTCGCCGCGCGTGACTCCTGTCGAGCGCGACGAGCTGCGCCGAGCGGCAGAAGCCGGGATACCCGGTTGCCGACTCCTCTCGATCATGGGAACAGCCGTCCTGGGCGAATCCGAGGATTGCTACGCCGTGCATGTCCGCGCCGCGCGCAAGAGGAATATCCCCGTCCTTGTGGATTCCGTTTCACCCGAGGCGCTTCGCGCGCTCCAGGAGGCACCAGAGATCCTGAAGATCAACTCGCGGGAGCTTGGCTCCCTCACGGGCGCCCCGACGCGGACGCCGGGCGAGCGTGTGGCCGCCTGTCGTGGATTGGCAGCCAGGTTCGGCATCCGCTGGTTCATCATCACCATGGGGGCGGCGGGGGTCGAGGCATACGATGGACGAATCCTTCTCCACGCGGCGCCTCCGAAGATCGATGCCGTGAATGCCATCGGGAGCGGGGATGCGGTTGCCGCCGGGGTGGGATGGGTTCTGCACGAGACCCTGGCCAACCAGGAGATGGCGCGGACCTTCTCCTCAGGAGAGCTTCTCCGCGAAGCGCTCCTCACCGGCGCGGCAATGGGGACAGCGAATTGCATGAATCCGATCAACGGGAAGGTCGACCCTGCCGACTATCGCGCCGTGCGGGAAAAGACTGTCATGACGGAGATTCCCGTCAGCTGACGTGAGCTGACTTCTCCCCCCTTTCGGAGATGCCCCATCCGATGCAGAACCGGAGATGTTGCAGGAGGCCCTGCATGTTACCGTCGGGCTTCCAATCCGCAACACCCGCCTCCAGTGCATACGCGCGCCCCTGCATTCCAAACCTGGCGGAACCAAGAATCGTGACGGCCGGCCCACCGGCACAGAGGCCGTCGATGCCGGCTTCCAGCCGGAAGAGATCGCGCGGCAGAGGCCGCAGGCTTGCCGTGAGCGTCGCTCCAAATCCGTCAGTGCGGGAGCAACGCAGCTCCGCCGCTGCGTCGAAGGAGCCGAGAAGGGCCTGCGCTTCCACGCGGCACTGCGTGGACTCCTCCCGTCGGGCCAATTCGTCCCAGTCGACCCGCTTGTCGACTTCCAGCGTGCAGCGCACGACGCTGCGCCGGCCGAGACGGAATCCGCGCTCCAGCAGCGCATGGATCGTTTCACGGGTGGGCACCACTTCCGCCGGGGCAAAGCTCTCCGTGCCGACGGCAAAGTCAAAGCCCGTCGAAAGCCGGCATCGCCCCTCCTCCAGGTCCAGGTGTGTCGAGACCAGAAAGCGATCGGTGGGACAATCCCCCCCCGGGGTTCGATACGCGGAATCGACGCCCCCGACAAGCAGATCCAGCTCCGCATGCGGCATGGATGCCGAGCCGCGGAGGTTCCAGAACATTCCCGGGGGCGCCATTTTCCCTTCCGACCCGCCAATCGACGCGATGAGCGAACAGCCCTGCGCGATGAGGGTGAGCCTTGCCGCAAGGTCCGAAAGCTCTCCCCCCGGCCATGGCGCAGCCGCGAGCAGCCAATCCGTCGGTCGACGATCAGGCGCGGGCGCCGTGATGGACCAGAGACCTTCCGCCCGCAGCCACGGAAGTCCTGGCAGGGAAATAAGGCCGCCGCTCTGATGCATTCCGGGGGCGAGCAGCGCGTCAAAGAGACCGCTGTTGGCGGAGCAGGGTCGAAAAAAGATGCCCCACGTGTCGCTTTTGGAAGGGGACTCGTCCAGGGTGAAACCGGTCTGCTCGTTCCAGACCGCGCTGGAAGCGGAAAAGCCCAGCGGGTCGGACGCTTCCCGCAAAAGCCCTGTTTGTCGAAGCGTGCCCGCGGAAAGCCAGGGCAGCTCGAGACCGAAGGCCGCGAGAAATGCTGGAGCATCAGTCGGGGTCGGGCACGCCACGCCAGCCGCGGTAATGCGGAGACTCCCTTCCCGGACTGATGCCCACGTTTCGAAAGGGCTTCCCGCTGCCACGGAGACCCCGATGCTCATGTCCGCGCACCGAGCGCCTGGAGGGCAGGCGATGCACAGCACGAGCAGGAGCGGCCGGACACGCATGCCGGGGAATACGCCCCGCCGTCGCCCGGCGCTTGCGCGGCCGCTCAACTCCGCGGGGTACCGCGGCCGCTCCTGGCGGCATTCGCGGAAGGGCGGCA
>PMDT01000023.1 GCA_003154555.1 Spirochaetaceae bacterium | reverse complement strand
CGCCGCGAACGGCGAACTCGCCGTGGACGGTGACCATGGGGACCCGGAGATAGCCCGCCTGCGACAGCCGATCCGCGGTCGCCTGGGGATCCAGGGTCTGGCCTTTCGACACGGTGAAACTGCGGGACGCAAGGTAGGCCGGGTCAGGGACCGGCGTCAGCAGCGCGCGCAGCGGCGCCACGACGAGGATCGGCGCGCCTTCCATGAGCCGGGAGAGGATCTGCACGCGATCGCCGAATATCGATGCCAGGGGGCTTGCCCCTTCATAGGGCGCCGTCCCCCACCATGGAAAGAGCAAGGCGGGACGTGCCTCGAATGCCTCCGCGTCCTGGACGATATTTTCCGCCTCCTGTTCGGTCGGCGTCACGACCAGGCAGGGCTTCTTCAAGCGCTCGTGAAGAGTGGAAAGGACGAGCGAAAGGTAGGCCCCTTTCGGCCCGATCACCTGCGCGGGGCCGGCTCCCTTCTCCAGGGTGCCGAGGATGCCCGCGATTGCAGCCGACTTGGCGAAATGGCGGTCGGTCTGTTTTCGGAACAAGTTTGCCATTGATTCTACCGAAAATAATACGGGGGAGTATATTTCGTGAGAAAGACAATCACCGTGGTCCTCTTGCTGGTCTCATGCACCATCTGCGCGGCGAGCCAGGATACTCAAGCGTTCAGCATCCGGTTCTTCGATCAGAAGGTCTACTTCCTCGGCGACCCGATCCAGGTCGAGGCGGTCATCACGAACACCGGTACCGACACGCTGCGCTTCAAGGTGTCTGACAACCGCGTCTACAACCTCGATTTCGACGTGCGAACGACCACGAATATCGGGCTGCAGCACGCAAAGCAATTTACCATAGCGCGCAACACGGATCAACCTGTGTTCTTCCGCGAGATGAGCCTGGAGCCCGGTGAGAAATACGGCATCGTCGTGGATCTCACTTCCTATGCGGACTTCTCCTCGGCGGGCCAGTACGTTCTGCAGGCATCCTTCTTTCCCGAGCTTTTCCAGGGCCCTGACACGACCGGCATGAAGTCCAACCGCCTTTCCCTGAATGTGAAGCCCGCGGTGGTCACCGCGGAGGAAAAGGCGGTGGTGGAAGCGGAGACGGGTGCCCTGATCGCGCGCCAGGCGCTCCCGCCGGACGAAGTGGTGAGCTACACCATCAACGCGCGGCAGAAGAGCCAGTGGGAGAAGTTCTACCTCTACCTGGACCTCCAGTCCCTGATGCGGAAGAATCCCGATGCGGACAGGAGCTGGCGCAACGCCACGGAGGCCGCGCAGAACAAGATGCTGGACGACTTCCGCCAGCAGCTCCGCCAGATGCGGCTCCGGCAGGACATCAGCGTCATCCCGACGTCCTTCGAGGTGCAGAAGACGACCTACGACGCATCACAGGCGACCGTGGAGGTCCTGGAAAAGTTCAAGTACCCCGACTACACCGAGCTCAAGGCCTATACCTACCTCTTGAAGAAGAGCGACGGCTACTGGATAATCTATGACTACGAGATCAGGAACCAGGGTACGGAGTAGATGAAGATGATCCTCGTGGCGGCCCACGACACGTACGTGTCGGCGCTGGGTTACCACCTGAAGCCGCTTGGATTCACACTGGAACACCGCACAAACCCGGTCGATGTGATCGAGAACATCGAAGAGCTCGATCCGCAGGCGATCCTCTTCAACACGGCCGACTTCCCGCGGCACTGGAAACCCCTCCTCAAGCTTGTGCGGGAGAAGAAGGCGCGGGAGGACCTCATCTTTCTCCTGGTCGCACCTGATGGCTTCGAGATGGAGGACGCGGCAAAAGCTGCACACCTCGGGGCGAACGCAATCCTCAAAGAAAACCTCACCGACAAGAAAGAGCTCTACCGTATCGAAGAGATCGTCCGCCGCTACCGCTCCGTGCAGGACAAGCGCAGCTTCACGCGCCTGGTGCCCCAGGAGGCCAGCGAGCTGGGCATGGCATTCACCCATCCGAAGCGGCTCTGCCTCGTCATGGGGCGAATCCGCGAGATCTCGATCCAGGGATCGAGCTTCATGCCGGCCAACACGTCGGCGGTGGCTGACCTCGCGGTCGGCAGCGAGCTGAAGGACTGCTCCCTGAAATTCGAAGACCAGATCATCACCGTGAGCTGCAAGGTGACGCGCAATCGGGAGGAGCTGGGTCTCCAGTTCCTTTCATTCGAAGAAGGCGGGCACCACGCACTCTTGAAATACATCCAGAGCCGCGCGGAGCGGGCGCTGAAGAGCGCCACGTCCCGCAAGGACTGAAAGCGCACCCGCGGCAGGGCGGGCTCGCGCCTACGCCTCGGCAGCTTCCGGCGGCTCTCCCATCAATTGCAGGAACTCCTCCCGATCCACCACTTCCTTTTCCAGCAGGCGCGCCGCCAGCGCTTCCACCGTCGCGCGCTTGCGCTCGATGATCTCCTGCGCCGTTGTGTGCGCCGTCTCGAGGATGAGCTTCACCTCGTCATCGATTTCCGCGGCGATCTTTTCCGAGTATTCCTTTTCATTCGGCATGTACGAGTCGCCCCTCAGGAACGGGTTGTGCGGGCGCTCGTACGAGCTCAGGCCCATGCGCGTGCTCATCCCGTATTCCTTCACCATGGCGCGGGCGATATCGGTGGCCTTGAAAAGGTCGTTCTGCGCGCCCGTCGACACGTCGTTGAAGAAAATTTCTTCCGCCACGCGGCCGCCCAGCAGCGAGGCGAGCTTCTCTTCCAGCTCGCGCTTCGTCATCAGGTAACGGTCCTCCGTGGGGAGCTGGATCGTGTATCCCAGCGCCGCAATGCCGCGCGGCACAATTGAGATCTTCTGCACCGCGTCGGCGCTGCCGACGTCATGACCGACAATGGCGTGACCCGATTCGTGGAACGCCACGATCTTCTTCTCCCGCGGGCTGATCAGGCGCTTCTTCTTTTCAAGGCCCGCGACGATGCGGTCGATGGCTTCTGAGAACTCGGACGACGTCACCTCGGTCTTGTTGCGCCGTGCGGCAAGCAGCGCCGCCTCGTTGACGATATTGGCCAGGTCCGCGCCGACAAAGCCGGGGGTGCGCTGCGCGATCTGCTTGAGATTCACATCGGGCCCGAGCTTCACGCCCTTTATATGGACACGGAGTATCGCCTCCCGTCCCACGAGGTCAGGCCTGTCCACCACCACCTGCCGGTCAAAGCGTCCGGGCCGCAGGAGCGCGGGGTCGAGTATTTCCGGCCTGTTCGTCGCGCCCATGATGATGACGCCCTTGCGCGTATCAAAGCCGTCCATCTCCGTGAGAAGCTGGTTCAAGGTCTGTTCACGCTCGTCGTAGCCGCCCATGGGGTTGTAGCCGCGCGCCTTGCCCAGGGCGTCCAGCTCATCGATGAAAATGATGCACGGTGCTTTTGCCCCCGCCTGCGCGAANNTCCACGAACTCGGAGCCCGAGATGCTGAAGAAGGGCACCCCGGCCTCCCCCGCAACCGCCTTTGCGAGCAGGGTTTTTCCCGTGCCGGGTGCACCGACCAGGAGGATGCCGCGCGGTATCCTCCCGCCAAGATTCTCGAAGCGCTGCGGCGTCTTCAGGAAGTCCACGACCTCCTGCAGCTCCTCCCGCGCCTCGTCGATGCCGGCGACGTCGCTGAATGTCACGCGCTTTGCCCCGCTGTCGGCCACGAGCTTCGCGTTGCTCTTGCCGATGCTGAGCACCCCGGGACCGCCCGAGCCCATGCGCATCATGAAAAAGTTCCAGAGCGCGAACATGATCGCCACCGGCAGGACCCACGCGATGATGCTTCCCAGGAGCGACCCCGAGGATTTGCCCGTGAACTTCACGTTCTTGTCGGCAAGCTGCTTCACGAGGTCCGGGTCATCCACGCGCAGCGTGTGAAACGGTGCCGGCGTCCCGCCCGCGCCGGTCATGGTGCCCTGGATGTCCGTGGGCGATATGAAGACGTCGACGACCTTGCCGGACTCCAGCGCCTTCTTGAAATCGCTGTAAGCGACATCCGGCACCGAGCCGCCGCCCAGGTACCACTGGAGACCCAGGATGAGGAGGAGACCGGCGACAACATAGAAGATCGAAAACTGAGTTTTCTTATGCTGATCGGGATTCATGTGTTCTATCCTTTCGCGGCGCTTCGCGGACATCGTGGAACGTGCGCCCGAGCGCCCTCATAGCTCCCCGTTGCCCCGTCTGCGCCATGCACGACGGCGAGCCCCTTTTCAGCGAGCTCCGCGAGAAGAACCGGGCGGTAGATGCGGGAGCCCCAGCATCCCGGGCAGACGCCGGCGGTCAAGAGCTCCCCCGTGTGCGCGTCCCGCACGCGAATGAGCGCCCTGCCCTCCTGCACCGCCTGGACCCTCTGGTTCATCGTTGCTCCCGAAGTCAATGTACAGATTGGTACCGCGCAAAACAAGCGAACCGCCTGAATTGACACTGCCGTCCGCGCGGGTATAGTGAATGCCTTGAGGAGGCACGCGTGAAGGTCCTGTTCACTGGCATCCAGCCCACCGGCGACATCCACCTGGGCAACTATTTCGGCGCCATTGCCAACTGGGTGCGGCTGCAGCACGAGTACACCACCTACATTTCCGTCGTGGACCTCCACGCTCTCAGCATCCCGTACGAGCCCGCGGACATGCCGGGCCGCGTCGCCGATCTTGCCCTCACCCTTTACGCCTGCGGCATCCAGGTGGACAAGGCCGTGCTGTTCGTGCAGTCCGAGGTCCCCGCGCATTCCGAGCTCACCTGGATATTCAACACCATTACCCCGCTGGGGGAGCTCGAGCGCATGACGCAATTCAAGGACAAGCGGGAGCAGTTCCGCGCTTCCGTGAATGTCGCGCTCCTGGACTACCCCGTGCTCCAGGCCGCCGACATACTCCTGTACAAGGGAGAGGTCGTTCCCGTCGGTGAAGACCAGGTCCAGCACGTGGAGTTCACGCGCGAGGTGGCGCGCCATTTCAACAGCCGCTACGGGGACACGTTCCCCGAATGCCAGGCGCTCCTCACGGCGACGCCACGCGTGCTCGGCCTGGATGGCGACGCAAAGATGAGCAAAAGCAAGGGCAACACCATCGGAGTCCTTGAGACCGCGGAGCAGATCTGGGCAAAGGTGGGCCCGGCCAAAACGGATCCCGCCCGGGTGCGCAGGACGGATCCGGGCACGCCGGAGAAATGCACCATCTGGTCGTATCACCTGCTGGTCACTCCGGAGGCTGAGCGCGCCGATATCCACAAGGGCTGCACCACGGCGGGCATCGGCTGCATCGACTGCAAGAAGCGCTTCCAGGCGAATCTCATGAAGGTGCTCGATCCCATCCGCGAGCGGTACGCGGAGCTGGCGGGAGCCGGCAGGAAAGGGATCATGGAGAGGCTGGACGCCAATGGGGAGAAATGCCGCGCAGTGGCGGCAACGACCATGGCCGAGGTCAGGGAGAAAATGGGTCTGAAGAGGGAATAGAATGAAGGACGAAAAGGGCCTCGGTCCGGAAGATCTGAAAGTCGACACACTCGGCGAGCCGAAAATCCCCTCCCCGCTCGTCCTGGGAGCGGCCGATGCGGATGAATCGGCCAACTACGTTTCGGACGATCGCACCGTGCTCTACGACATCGACCGTCAGTCGATCGTCGCGCGCGTCCGGGAGGGCAAGGATATTCCCGCATTCGAGCTGGCGGGTCCCCGGCGCAACGTCTTCTTCGATCCCGCCCGCGTGAAAGCCGCCATCGTCACCTGCGGCGGACTCTGCCCGGGCATCAACAACGTGATACGCACGC
The DNA here is from genome assembly GCA_003154555.1 of Spirochaetaceae bacterium. Taxonomy (GTDB): domain Bacteria; phylum Spirochaetota; class Spirochaetia; order SZUA-6; family Fen-1364; genus Fen-1364. The sequence goes on along the minus strand of PMDT01000023.1, from coordinate 777 downwards.
TCGTCTTCGAGCTGTACTACCGCTATGGCGTCCGCTCGGTGCTGGGCATCCGTTATGGCTACCGGGGCTTCATCCCCAAGTACGGGTATGAGCCTGTTGCGCTCAACCCTGACGACGTGAAGGACATCCACGAGCGCGGCGGAAGCGCCTTGTCCTCTTCCCGGGGAGAGCAGGATGCGGGAGAGATCGTCGATTTCCTTCAGCGCAAGGGCATATCGCTCCTGTTCACCATCGGCGGTGATGGGACGCTCAGGGGCGCTCACGACGTCTACCTGGAGATCAAGAAGCGCGGCCTGCACATCTCCGTCATCGGGATCCCGAAAACCATCGACAACGACATTGCGTTTGTCGAACGAACATTCGGCCTTGAAACCGCATTCTCCGTTGCCGCGGAATCCATCCGCAGCGCCCACACGGAAGCCATCGGCGCGCCGAATGGAATTGGAATCGTGAAGGTCATGGGGCGCATGTCCGGCTACATCGCGGCGAACGCCGCCCTTGCGATGAACGAGGTGAACTTCTGCCTCATCCCGGAAGTCGCATTCAGCATGGAGGGCAGCTTCGGTCTCTTTGCCCTCACGGAGCAGCGCCTGCGCCAGCGCGACCACGCCGTCATCATCGTGGCGGAAGGCGCCGGCCAGGAGCTTGCAAAAGACACAACCGGAAAAAAGGATGAGTCGGGCAACCCTGTCCTCGGCGACATCGGCATCTACCTGAAGGATTCCATCAAGAAGTACTTCAAGGAGCACACGGACCTGTACGTGAACATCAAGTACA
>PMDT01000141.1:2314-5059 GCA_003154555.1 Spirochaetaceae bacterium | reverse complement strand
GCGCTCTTGTTGTACTCGGGGATGTTGTACCCGCCGATGCTCGGCGCGCCGTAGATCTTTCCGCCCACGCGCAGGAAGTCGAATCCGCCGTCGAGGAAGTCAGTGGTCTTCACGACGTCATCCAGAGCCAGCACGTTGCCTTTTGCCGCTTCCGCGGTGATGTATGAGGGCGCCGAGATGTCGATGACATCGTAGGGCGTCTGCTTCACCGAGAATTGCGTCGACAGGATGGTCGACACATCCTCGAGCCTGCCCGTCCGGTACTCGATCTTGATGCCAGGATTGTTCTTCATGAACTTGTCCATGGCGGGCTGGAATCCCTGCAGCTCCTTGTCTGCCCACGGCGCCATCAGGCGCAGCGTGACCGTCTGGGCGGCGAGTCCTTCTACAAGGAACAGCGCCAACAGGACCGTGAGAACGATAATTCCAAACTTCCGCATGCACAGCCTCCTCTTTGTCAGGTTTTACCGGCACATTCTATCATCGCATACTTGACATGTCAAATAAAACTTATTGACATATCCAAAACGCATTGCACTGATCCCCGCACTTGAAATACTTAACGGATCATGTGCAACACGGAGCGACGGTGATCCTGGATCGATATTATGGACATATTCACATGATACGATTGACATGTCAAAAGAGATGCAATAGCATGCGTGAGGACAGGAGAAACGCATGAAGCAGAAGACGAGGATCGTGCTCATCGGAGCAGGGAGCCGGGAGTTTGCCCGAGCGCTCGTTCATGATCTTGTGCTGGAAAAGCCTCTGCACGACGTGCGCGCGCTGCACGTGGTCATGGTCGATCTGGACGCTGTACAACTGGAGCTGATGTGCGGGTATGCCCGCCAATGCGCGCAGGCTGTTGGAGCGCCTGTGACCTTCGAAGCAACCACGGATCGCCGCACGGCGCTCTCCGGAGCGGACTTTGTTCTCATCTCGGTGGCGGTGAAGCGCATGGAGCTCTGGGAGCAGGATTTTCGCGTGCCCTTTGCCTATGGGCTGCAGCACACGTATGGCGAAAACGGCGGGCCGGGTGCTGCGTTCCACGCCCTGCGCAATTTCCAGATCGTCATCCCCATTTGTCGCGATGTCGAGGAGATCTGTCCGAATGCGTGGGTGCTTAATTTCACGAATCCCGAGGCACGGATTCTCACGGCGATGCTCACGCTCACAAAGGTGAAAGCGATCGGGCTTTGCCATGGGTTCTACAGTTTCCGCAGGCTTGTTGAGAAGGTGCTGGAACGGCCGCTGTCAGAGCTTGACGTGCGCACGGCCGGAATGAATCATTTCTATACCTACTACAGAATCTCCGAGAGACGCGGCGGCCGCGACCTCATTCCCGAGTTCGAGAATCGCCTGGAGAAAAATGCCGACCGGCTCCCTCCCCTCGCTCGATACCTTTGGAAGACATTCGGGAGCCTCGGGTATGTGTCTGACGAGCATGTCGGCGAATACGTCGGGTTCGCCCACGAGTTCATCGAACCGCTGTGGCCCTTCGGGATTGAACATCGCCCCGTGCATCCTGAAGAACACGGCATTGACGGAAGGACCATGTTCGAGGCCTGGCGGAGGAATGTCGACGTTCGCACCTACATCACCGAAGACATGCAGAGCAAGGACAAGGAGATACTTTCTGCGGCTGGCGGGATCCGCCGGGAAGATATCAAGCAGTCCGGCGAGCTGGCTGTCCCGGTCATCACAGACATGCTCCTGGACAGAAAGGGATGGCGCGAATCCGTCAATGTCCTGAATGCGGGCGGTTTCATCGAAAACCTGGACCGCGACACCGCGGTGGAGCTTCCCGCCACCGTTGACGCAGATGGCGTCCACCCGGATGCGGTGGGAAGGCTTCCGGAAGGGTTTGCCTCCCTCATCCGGCAGCAGCAGGGCGTGCAGAGACTGCTCGTCCAGGCGTACCGGGAGCGCTCCCGAAAGCTGCTCCTGCAGGCTCTCCTGATCGATCCGGTGGCGGGCGGCCACGCCCGGCAGGTCGAGCGGATGCTGGACCATATGCTGAAAATCCAGTCCGAGTACCTGCCCCAGTTCAGCTGAGGGGGACTGCCTGAAGATTCCTGCAGAATGCGGCGGTTTCAGCGACAGCGTCGCCCAGGTTCTGCCCATAGGTACGACCCGAGCTCTTTCGCGGCTTGAAGGAATGGTCGCCGTCAGGAAGAAAGACAAGACGGATTTTCGGCGATAAGGTGTACCCGGCGATGTCGTCCCTGCTTCCCAGCGTGTCCCGCTCGCCTTGCAGGATCAGGGTGGGGGTCTGAANNAGCTTCGGCTGCGGCCCGATCTGCCCGATGACCGAAAGCCATGTCTCCTGGAGCACGGCGCTGGAATCCGGCGGACCGCGCCTCCTTGTTTTCCGCTTCTCCTGCATGTAGGGGAACTCGAAGCGGACCACGCGGAGTGATTCCGCGGCAAGGGCATGGGCGACCTCCTCCATGAAGTCGGAGTCCATGGCAGCCCCCGCCCCATGTGCCAGAACGATCGTGGCGACTGGCTTTCCTGCGGGCGGTTCGTCGACAAGAATCGGTATCTCGCTCATATGGCGCCCTTCCTGTTACATTGAACGAATATGGCGATGGAGGATTATCGGGGCAAGCGCGATTTCAAAAAGACGCCTGAGCCGCGGCCGGGAGGGCGCGGCGCAAAGGGAAATGCATTCGTCGTTCATCGCCACGAAGCGCGCAACCTTCACTATGACCTGCGCATCCAGGCGGACGGCGTTCTTGC
>PMDT01000141.1:703-2262 GCA_003154555.1 Spirochaetaceae bacterium | reverse complement strand
GGCTCTCGCGAAGGGGGAGCTGAAGCTGGAGCTCAAAGGACGGCACCTGCGCGGGGAATGGCACATGGTGCGCACGAAGTCCGACGACGGCAGGAACTGGCTGCTCTTCAAGGCGCGCGACCGCTACGCCGGATCCGGCAGCGACCTGTTCGGCGCCGCCGACATGAGCCTCGCGGTACAAAAGCCCGTGCCGCGCAGCCGCGCGCGCATGGAGGCGGCCGACAGGGCGGAGGCCTTCGACGACCCCGCGTGGCTTTTCGAGCCGTTGTTCGCCGGCCGGCGCGTCCTCGCGCGCGTCCAGGACGCGACGGTCACCCTGCGCACGAAAACCGAAGACCTCGCGCCGCGCCTGCCGGCACTTGCGGCCGGTCTGGCGGCGGTGCGCGCCGCCACCGCGCTGTTCGACGGGGTCGTCGTCGCGGTGGACGCGCGCGGGGTTCCCACCGAGGCGGCGCTGTATGACGACCTCCAGTCGGGCGGGACGCACGCGGCGCTCTACCTTTTCGACGTCATGTACGCGGAGGAATGGGACCTCACGCGCATGCCGCTGCGCGAGCGCAAGGCCGTGCTCCGGTCACTCGTGCCGGAATCCGGCCGCGTCCTGATCGTCGATCCGGTGGCCGAACGCGGCGTCGCATTTGCGGATGCCGCGGCACAATCGGGGCTGCCGGGCATCATTGCCAAGCGCGCGGACTCTCCCTACCGTTCTGGAGTATCGGAGGACTGGCAGAAAATCATCGCCGCACCACCGGGCGCAAGACGAAAGACGGCGGCAAAGAAAAGGCCCGGAAAAAAGTACCCGCCGTCGGCGCGCGTGGAGATCACGCATCCGGGCAAGGTCTACTGGCCCGAGCAGGGCTACACGAAAGGGGATCTCGCGCGCCACTACGACCGTGTCGCACAATGGCTGCTGCCGTACCTGGAGGATCGCCCGCTGCATCTCTACCGGTGGCCCGACGGGATACGCGGGAAATCCTTCTACCAGAAGCAGCTCCCGCCGGAGCTCCTGGACCAATGCGAAACAGTGGACGTTGCCCGCCAGGGAGAAGAGCCGACGCTGTACGCCGTCTGCAATGACCGCACGGCGCTTCTCACCCTCGTCAATGCCGGCAGCATCGACCTGCACCCCTGGCTCTCGCGTAAAGGCAGCCTGGAGTCCCCTGATTGGGCCATCCTGGACCTCGATCCCAAGGAGGCGCCATTCGCGGACGTGGTGAAGATCGCGCGGATCGTGGGCAAGCTGCTCCGCGGCATCGGCGTCGAGCCCTACCTGAAAACGTCGGGCTCCTCGGGGCTGCACGTCTGCATCCCGCTTTCACCCGGCTTCACCTATGACCAGAGCAGGATGTTCTGCGAGGCGATTGCGCGCATCGTCGTGCGGGACCACGGGGACATCGCCACGGTTGAGCGCGTCGTCGGACGCCGGGCGGGCCGCGTCTACATCGATTTCCTGCAGAACCGGCGGGAGCAGACCGTCGTGCCTCCCTACGTTGTGCGGCCCGTCGAGGCCGCATCCGTTTCCATGCCCCTGGCGTGGGACGAGCTGGAGGGGGAGCTGC
>PMDT01000141.1:0-668 GCA_003154555.1 Spirochaetaceae bacterium | reverse complement strand
CACCTCACGCAGCTCGACCGCGCCGTTGCAGAGCGGCGTATCGCCGCCCCTTCGTGGATGGATCCCGACCTGCAGGTCCTGCGGGAACGCGGCGCCATTCACGAGCGCGCATACGTCGAGCATCTGAAAAACAGCGGCGTCGCGGTGGCGGAGCTTCCCGCCGATGCCGGGGTCGCGTCACTCGATTGGACCCTTGAGGCCATGCGTGCGGGGGCGGGAGCCATCGTGCAGGCGCAGCTCGGGGAGGGCAGGTGGGTCGGTCGTGCTGACCTTCTGCTGCGTGTGCAGAGGCCCAGTGCGCTGGGTGACTGGTCGTACGAGGTCGCCGATACCAAGCTTGCACAGGACACGCGTGCCGGCACGGTGCTGCAGCTCTGCCTCTACTCCGAGCTCGTGGAAAGCATGCAGGGCCTCGCCCCCGAGTCCATGCACGTCGTGAAGCCGGGTCCGGGTTTCGTCCGGGAAAGCTTCCGGTTCGCCGAATACAGCGCCTACTATCGCCTGGTCAAGCGACGCCTGGAGGAGGCCGTGTCCGCCCCGCCGGCATCCACATACCCCTCCCCCGAGGCACACTGCGACATCTGCCGGTGGTGGAAGGAGTGCGACGCCCGCCGGCACGCCGACGATAACCTCTGCCTTGTCGCGGGAATCCGCCCGCTGCATGTCGC
>PMDT01000259.1 GCA_003154555.1 Spirochaetaceae bacterium | reverse complement strand
CGGGACAGCGCCCGCATTGCCCCTTGCCGCGAAGTAAGCATCGTCCCTGAAATGCTGGGGACCATTCGGGCCGGTCTTGCGGCGCAGGGTTTCGATAAGGCGGAGATTGAGCAGAAGGCCGCGTCGCTGCTCGATGACCCGGAATCGGGCGGCATCGAGCTTTTCTATCCACTCTGCTTCGATCGTCTGTACTCCCTCCTGGACTATCTTTCCCCCGGAGCCGGCGTCTTCCTGGTCGACGGTGACCGGCTGGAGTCGAATGCCGCGGCCTTGCGCAAAGAGCACCTTGAGCTTTTCCGGCGTGCACGCTCGAAGAAGCAGGTCGTGCCGGGACCGCAGAAGATCCTGCTCGATTTCAAGGAGCTCCGCGACAGGATGCCGACGCGCGTCGAGTTCCCGACGCTCGCAAGCGTCCCCTCCGCGGCGCAGGAACCGGCCGCCGGGTCGCGCGCAACCGCCCGGGAGCCGGAGCGTGCTGCCCATTCCTACACCCTGCCTTCCGACGGTCCGCGTTCGTTTTTCGGCAACTTCGTCTTCTTCCGCGAAGAGGTGGAAGCTTCCCTGCGCAACGGCTACCAGGTGTTCATCTTCGCCGTCTACGACGTGCNNTATTCGGCCGCAAGCGCCGCATCCCGCGCTCGGTCGGCTCCGCGCGCAGCGCTGCCATCGAAAGCTTCGTGGAGCTCACCCCGGGCGACTTCGTCGTCCACGTCAACTACGGCATCGGGGTCTTTCTCGGCATCGAGCGGATATCGGCGGCGAGCAACGAACGCGACTACATCACGCTCGAGTATGCGGACGGGGAAAAGCTCTTCATCCCGATAGAGCAGGTCAATCTCATCCAGCGCTACATCGGCCAGGAGGGCAAGAAGCCCGGCCTGGACAGCCTGGGCGGCAAAGGCTGGGCGAAGCGAAAGGAAAAAGCGAAGAAGGCCGTGGAGGAGCTCGCGCAGGGGCTCCTGGAGTTGTACTCGCGGCGCAAATCGGAGCCGGGATTCGCCTTCGGCGCCGACACCGACTGGCAGAGCGAGTTCGAGGCGGCTTTTCCCTACCAGGAAACAGAGGACCAGCTCCGCTGCATCGAAGAGGTGAAGCACGACATGGAGGCCCCGATTCCAATGGACCGGCTGGTCTGCGGCGACGTTGGCTACGGAAAGACGGAGATCGCGCTGCGCGCCGCCTTCAAGTCCGTCATGAACGGCAAGCAGGTGGCGCTGCTCGCCCCGACGACAATCCTCGTGGAGCAGCACTTCGAGACCTTCCGCGACCGTTTCGCGCGCTTTCCGGTGAAGATCGCCATGCTTTCGCGGTTTCGCTCGCCGAAGGAAATCTCCGCTTCCATCGGGGCGATTGCCGGCGGTGACGTGGACATCGCCATCGGGACCCATCGGCTCATCCAGAAGGATGTGAAGTTCAGGAATCTCGGGCTCCTGGTGGTGGACGAGGAGCAGCGTTTCGGGGTGAAGCACAAGGAGAGGCTGAAGCAGATCAAGACGTCGGTGGACTGCCTCACCCTCACGGCGACCCCCATTCCCCGGACGCTCAACATGTCGCTCATGAAGGTGCGTGACATGTCCATCCTCAACACGGCACCGCAGAACCGGCTGCCGATAGAGACTTTCGTGATGGAGTGGAGCGAGGACATGGTCGCGCGCGCCATCCGCCAGGAGATCGAGCGCGGCGGGCAGGTCTACTACCTGCACAACCGGGTGGAGACGATCCAGGAGACCTTCATCTTCCTGCAGACGCTCGTGCCGGAGGTCTCCATCGCGGTCGGGCACGGGCAGATGGAAGACGATGAGCTGGAAGAGGTGATGCGCAGCTTCGTGCACGGCGAGTGCCAGATGCTCCTGTCCACCACCATCATCGAAAACGGCCTGGACATCCCGAATGTGAACACCATCATCATCGATCGCGCAGACATGCTCGGCGTCTCCCAGCTCTACCAGCTTCGCGGACGGGTGGGGCGCGCGGGTGTTCCCGCCTTCGCCTACCTGTTCTATCCTGACAGGCGCGCGCTCAGCGAGATCGCCATGAAGCGCCTCCGCATCATCTCCGACCATACGGAGCTGGGCTCGGGGTTCAAGATCGCCCTGAAGGACCTTGAGATCCGGGGGGCGGGCAATATCCTGGGCCGGGAGCAGCACGGCTACATTCTTTCCGTCGGCTACGACCTGTACCTCAAGATGCTCGACGAGGCGGTTGCCGCGCTCTCCCGGGAGAAACGGGACGAGGCGCCGGAGGTTTTCCTGGACCTGGATTACTCGGGATTCATCCCCGAGGCGTACATACCCGATGCCATGGAGAAGATGGAGGTCTACAAGAAGATCGCCTCCGTCACCACCGACGAGGAGCTGGACCGGGTCTACAAGGAAGTGGAGGACAGGTTCGGTCCCATACCGGACGAGGTGCAGAGCGTCCTTGCGCTCGCGGAAATCCGCATCCTCTGCCGGAAGCTTTTCATCACGTCCATCAAGGAAGAGAAGGGGACGCTCCGCGTGGAGTTTTCACGCCTGTCGCGCGTCTCCGTGGAACGGGTGGTGCGCATGGTGCGCGAAGGGGGCGGCAGGGTCGCGCTGGATCCGAAGATGCCCAATTTCCTGCTCCTGAAGACCGGCGCCATCGGGCTGCGGGAGAAGTCGGAGTTCCTGAAGGATCGCCTGGCGTTGCTGGTGAGCTAGGAGCGCATGGGGAGAACAGGCACGCCGGACGACGTGAGTCGTCGGTACGTCAGGACAACTGCTGCCGGCGATGACGCCGCCGTCACGCGCAGATCCGCCAGCTCTTTGCCGTCGTACATGGCAATCTTTCCGGTATCAACGTCTTCCACCTCGTACGTGGCTCCATGCGTCACACCGCCCAATTGCACGGACACCCCGCCGAGCGCGCATGAGGGTCGCCGGAAGGCCAGCACGACGCCCTTTTCAAGATCGCCCCGGTGGAACTGGTAGGCGAGCCAGGCATTCTCCTTTGTCGAGTACGGCGTCAGGGGATAGTAGTCACCGGAGAAATAGGGCCTGAGTCGCTTGAAAAGCGCGATGTTGCCGCGGGCCTGCTCCACAGGGAACTCTTTCAATCGCGGATCCCAGCACAGGCACATGCCAGGCCCGAGAAGGCTGCGGAAGCCATATGCGTCCACCGCCTTGCAGCCGTTTGCCGACAACAGGACGAAGTGGCTGATTCCATACGTCTGGCCCTGGTCTGCCGCGGGGTGAAAAGTATAGTCACTCCGCCACAGGTTGATTGCGCGGCTGACACTCTCAAGGTCGAAGCGCCGGTTGCCGCTGCAGCAGCACTCCACGAGCAGCCACGGGTGGCGCCTCTTCAATTCCTCCCAATATGCATAGAGACCTTCGATATGGCGGATTTCCGCCATTCCCTGCCGATTCGGAGCGTCGGCAAGCGGCCAGAAATCCAGCGGATCGATATTGGCGTCGTGGCGATAGATGTCGATGTGGGAGTCTTCGATCATCTCCGAGACGTGGTCAGTGAGCCATTTCCTCGCTGCCGGGTTTCCCAGGTTCAGGAGGTAATTGCGCGGGCTGTCCCGAACGACGTTAAAGACAGTTGCCCCATCGGCATGGGAGAGAAGCCATTCCGGGTGCTCACGGTGCAGCCAGCTTCCGGCGGCGACACGCTCGGGCTCGAACCACACCAGGAACTTCATGCCCAGCCCGTGCACGACTTCGGAGAGCTTCCTGAATCCATTGGGGAACGCTTCCTTCCGCGGAAACCAGCTTCCGACACCGTTCGGCCAGCCGCCCTCGAACCAGCCCGCGTCAACCCAGAACGTGTCGACGTCCAGGCCGAGCTTCCTGTACAAACGGGCGAAATCGATCTGGTTCGCCTCGGTATAGTCGTTGCCCGAGCGGAACTGGTACCAGCCGCACGCCGCAATGGGAAGCTCGGCGGGCTTTCGGCCGATGCGCGGCGTCTTGTGCCGGAGAATGAGCCTTCGGAAGTCGTTGTGGGCGCCGGCCGGGTCGCCTTCCCACGACAGGAGCAGCGATTGCGGCGTTCGGATTGTTTCACCGGGAAGCAACGTCATCCGCGTGAGCGCCATCCCGGTTCGAACGCGCACGATGCTGCCCATGCTGGCAAGAGAGTCCGAAAGATAGGGACGCTCGAACTCGGCCGCCCATTGGCCCGTCCACCCGATTGCGACAAAGACCCCGCGATTGCCGGGCAGCTCGAGGTTGAAGAAAGGCATCGCCAGGTTCGAGGAGCGCCCGCCGATCGGCGTGATCCTGGCCTTGAATCCCGGGACGATGATGTCCGTGACGGGGGCAAAGTCGGCGACCGTGGACGTGCAGCCCAGCAGCCTGTGGAGAACCACCGCTTCCAGTGGCGCAACGCTCCAGGAGTGGTCGAATGCCTGGACGCTTTCAAGAAGAGGCGTCGTGACGGCACCGCCGTTGCTGAAATGCAGCGTCCACTCGATTGCCGGGAAATCGTTGTATTCCCGGATATCGGCAACCAGCTCCAGGCCGGTCTTCGGGTCGACCCAGGTCACCGTGTGGAGCGTGCGATCGCCCTTCGTGGCCGAGTTTCTTGTTACTTTCCATTCGGGGAGCAGGTCGCGCGACGAACGCCCATCGTAGACAAACGAGATGGGCGGGTCGGCCTTCTCAAGGAATCCTCCGAGTATCGCCGCGGCTGCCGTCCGAGCGTCCACGTAGTCGGCCGGCGAAGGCACTAGATCACTGTCCCGGGCGCAAGGACCGCGTCCTTGGGGATGACGATGATCCCGTCACGGATGGAATAGTTTTCCTTGTCCCCGTCCGGCCTTTCCAGGCTGTCGATGCCGATGCGGCAGTTCTCCCCGATGCGCGCATTCTTGTCGATGATTGCCCGCTTGATGATGCAGACCCTGCCAATGCCGATATTCGGCCGGCCCAGCGCCTCGTTCTGCTCGCGGTCCGCCAGCGTCTCGTAGTAGTCGGCGCCCATGCAGACCACGCCGTCGAGATTCGCTCCGCTTTCGATGATGGTGCGGATGCCGACGATGGAGTTGGAAATGTTCGCGTTGGTGATGATGCTGCCCTCCGCGGCGAGCGATGTGGAAATGGTGCTGTAGTTGATCT
>PMDT01000007.1 GCA_003154555.1 Spirochaetaceae bacterium | reverse complement strand
GAACCTGGGCAGCGCCGAAACCCTGCGGGTCTTGCCCATGCTCGCCGACCAAGTGCCCGCGAATGTCTTGGATGAAGCCCAGCGCATGCTCACGGGCCGCGCCTTGCGCGTGGAGGGTGAACCCGGCAAAGCCAACGCCGCCATCCGAACGCTGCGTGGGCAACCGTGGTCGGTCGCCGGACTCATCGCCTGCCTGGCCGAGCCCGNNGTACTACCAGGGCAAGAGCATGGGCACAGCCGCACGCGAGGCGCGGGCGTAGTGATCCGATGATGTCATGTCACCGACCTTGGCGCGGCCCAAGGAACTTGTCGCCGTTGTAGTGCAGGAGATGATCGGGAAACTCGGCGACCCAGACTTCCGTCTCCCAGGCAATCTCGGCCGCGTACCGCTTGAATTCGCGGAAGGAGGGGAAGGCCGAAACATACACGCGTCCCGAAGGGCAGTTCGCCAATACCTCTTCAAGCTCCATGTGGCGCTTGGCACTCACGGGACCGTGCGATGTGACGACCTCGACCAGGAATAGCCAGGCACGTTTCTCGTCGAGTAAGACGAAATCGGGGAGTTTGTCGTGCTTCGTGATCGGAAAACCGACAAGTTCCAGCCCTTCGGAGTCCACATGTTTTGACTTCAGATCGGTGTCGCCCAGGTAGAGCAAGCGGGCGCCTGCCGCGAATCTCGGAACGAACTCCTTGAGAACTTTTGCCTGCAGGACATTGTGCGCGCCTGGTGACAGGCGAGTCGATTCTCCGGATGGCAGCTCGACGGTGACGCCGACGGATCTTCTAGCCCCCGCGTATCGTTCGGCCAGGCCACCGCCTTGTTGAGCACGGAACTTGGCAGCGACGGCCGAGAACCTCCGGGTTCCGAATGCCTGGATAGCCGCAAGCGCTTCGGGGGTGAGCGCATAATGATACAGGGGGCTATTCGTGGACAGGCTTGGGTTGTCTGGGTTGCGGAGGAGTATTCCCCCTTGCACGAACTGATGAATGGCCTGCCGGCGAATCGTTTCGCGCGTGTTCTCCGCGTATGCTTTGCCGAACACCTCGTCGGCAAACCCGATGACCCCATGCGGGGTCAATCGGCGGCTCTGGGCGTTCGACCATAGGCCGCGCGGACCGACACCCGCGAAGGCCAAGAGCGTGTAGATCGCATTCGGATTCTGCTGCGCCTTCGGCATCCCCAAGGCCGCGAGAATCTGCTTCGCATCCTCGATCTTTTTGCGCTTAGGCATGGCCAAACACCTCGGTGACAGCGCTTTCGCCGACTTCCCCACGCTCCAGCCGACGGGCCAAGGCATCGAGGCTCTTGACTGGCGGCAGCGGCAGGGCGCGAAGCTCGGTCGCGCTGACCTGGGTGTTCCCGTTCGACAAGCGGAAGTAGGCGTCGAAGAGCGAGGAATTGAGCATCGCGGCGAGCGCGGCCGCCATCTTCGGATCCAGGTCGCCATCCTTGCAGTGGATGAAATTCAGGTGATTCTCCAGCCCCAGGACCATGCCGGGGATCGAGTCCCGAACATATGGCGCCGCGACAAAGCGCCGCTCGTCTTCCTTCGCGGAGAATCGCCGGAGCAACACGTAAGTTCTGTTTTTCACCAGCAGCTTGGCGGGCGCGCCAGCCTCGATGTACTCAGGCTTGCGAAAGCCCCCCGCGAGCGGCCATTCGATCCGGCCGGGCAGGACATGCTGCAACCACAGCATTGGTGCGGTGGTTTGGGACCGCGATGCTCGGAGGTACTCCTCGGCGCGGAAGGGGACGACTGGCCCGGTGGACACCTCGAGACCGTAGCTATGAAGGGAATCCTGCCAGCCGGCGAAGACGTCCATCACGCGCAAATCGTCGGTGCTCGTGGGAAGAAACAGGATCGATTCAGCATCCTCGGGATCCAGCACGAGGTGTCGCGCAACGCTGTGGGTAGTGCGTGAATCCAGGTCGCTTTCGCCTGAAGAGGACGAGATGCGAATCGAGGCGGTGTCGGATCGCGTCCGACGGTAGCGCACGATGATGTTCTCCTGCAGCACCCCGTCGTCGCGGAATGCGTCGCACCGGGACTCGAACACGTGCACGCGGTCGAGGCGCATGAAGTGGTGAAAGCGCTTCCGGAATCCGCGAAAGTAGAAACCGGCGGCGAAGCTCCGGGGGATGATGAAGCAGAGCTCCCCATTCTCGCGCAGCATGCGGGCCGCCACCTCCATGAAGCGCGCGTACGCATTGGGCGCGGCTCCTCCGCGGTCGTCCGTCGGCGACATCTTGAAATAGGGCGGATTGGCTATCGCGTAGTCGAAGTCCGCCAGGGTCGCGCTGCCCAGCCGCGGTCGATCGAGATCGAGGAAGTCATCGTCAACGATTTCGACGTGCAGCCAGTCGGTCCCCAGGCGCGCTCGCGCGGCGGCCGCTGCCTTGCGGAGGGCGACCAGCGCCCCGGGTTCTTTCTCGACCGTCGTGAGGTGAACGCGCCGCCGGTGGGATGTGATGAGTCTTTCGGCCGCTGTCAGGCCGAGCACGCCAGTACCAGCACCGGCATCGAGCACACGAACCGGAT
>PMDT01000154.1:208-4085 GCA_003154555.1 Spirochaetaceae bacterium | reverse complement strand
CTTCTCCATGCTCTTGTCGAGAGCCCCGTTGTTCAGCTTCAGCTGACGATCGGCGAAGATCGCGCTCATGTTGTGATTGATGATCATGTCATCCTCCCTGACGAAATGTTCCTTTCCCCGGCATCCATGCCGAGGACACCCCTGCCGTGCCACCGGCACGACATTCCGGAGGATCGCGCCTGCGCTCGGCGACCCGTCTCTCCTTCCGATTTCTCTTGACCAACCCTCCAGGCGGGCCGATATACAGAGTAAGCGGAAGAGGGAGAAGGCCGTGGCGAGCGGTCGGAGCTACCCTCAGTCATTTATTCGACAGGGCGAAGTTGAGACTTGAGCGGTTTTTTATTCTTTTTTTTCGAGTTCTTGCAGATAACGGGCGGCGATGCGGTCCTCGGGCTCGATCTCGAGCACGGTCCGGAAGAAGCCCAGGGCTTCGTCCCGATCGCCCGCTTTCATTGAAAGTATTCCGAGGTTGGAGATGACCTTCGTGTTTTCCGGTTCGAGCGCCAGGGCGTCCTTCAGNNCGATCCCAGCTCCAGGGCCTTCAGGAATGCATCCCGCCCTTCCGCATAACGCGCAAGCCTCCGGTTGGCCCACCCGAGAAGGAACCACGCATTGGGAACTGTGGGACGGGTCGCGAGGAATCGGAGGATCTGGTCGATTCCCTCCTGCTCCTTGCCCATGCGGATGCTGTCGAATGCGCCCTGGAAAAGCCCATCCATGAGCCCCTGATCGTCGATCTCCGCGATGAGCCGACGGGCTTCCCGGACGCGCTTTTCGTCCGTGCCCGCGCGCGCGTATTCGCGCAGATGCTCGCGCGCCTTCTCGAACGAGCGCTGGTGCAGGTAAAAGTAGGCAAGGTTGTAATGGATGGTGGGCTCCGTCGGGTCGGCGGCGAGCGCGGCCTTGTACGCCTCGAAGGCGAGCGCCTGCATCTCCTCCGCCTGCTCGGCGCGCTCCAGGTTTTCGAGCTGCCGGCCCCGCTCCTCGTAGGCGAGCGCGAGATTCATCAAGGTCACCGGGTCGTCCGGGAAAAGGCCCTCCATGGCCTTGAAGATTTCTATCGCCGCATCCGCCTCGCCATTGCGGGCCTTGAGGATCCCCGCGTGCGTGAACTCGTTGCGGATGTCGGGCTTCACGGCGAGCACGAACCTGCGGTAGTACGCGGCGTGCGCATTTCCCGCATCCCATGCGAGCACCTTGAGGGTGCCGGCCACGATCGCTTCCCAGCTCAGGTCGCCGGCCGCGATCGATTGTGTGCCCGGGGGAAGCTCGACCGGCAGGAGGATGTCAGGGTCGAGTACGAACTCTCCGATCTGCCGCTGCCGGGTCTGGGCGATGGAAACGAATGCGACATTCGCCAGTCGTGCCGAATCATCCATCCGAGCTCTTGTCGTCCGTCGCGGGATCGGCCGCCGGTGTGCCGCCGGGGGCGGGTGACGCGGCCGCGGGAGCCGCTTGTTCCGCGGCCTTTTTCTGCGCATCCTGCGACACTTTCCGCGCGGATGCCATGTACGAATTGATGAGGAGCTTGTACGTCATCGGAGATTCCCCGTCGTATTCGATGCTGACGGCCAGGATGTCCTTGCGGCCCCCGACCTCGTCCACGCGACGGACGGATCCCGGCAGGGTCATTTCGCCCGCCTGTTCCCCGCGCGCGATGCGCAGGCTCGCCTTCTTTCCATCGAAGACGGCAGGGTTTCCCGAAGCCACAACCTTTGCGCCACTGAAGGACAGGTCCCGCAGCACGCAGCGGATGGTGGCGCCGTCGACCAGGAGCGCCGCCTCCCTTGTTTCGAGTCCCAGCTTCTTCATGGTCTCGGGGTTGATGATGATCCTTTCATCCTTGCGGCGCTGCGCGTTCGCGGTCGCTTCCAGGAGTGTGCCGAGGATCTGGATCAGGTCGTCCGGTGGACGCTGCGTGAACTCGACCGAGATGAAATGGACATCGGGACCCTGGACGGCGTAGTGGGTGAATCCCGTCGGATGGCAGGTGACGAAAAACGTGATCGGTTCCACCTTGTCCGGCTGTTTGAAGCACCACCGCAGGGCAATGCGGTTGGTGGCCTGTTTCAGGCTGGCGATCATTGTCGCGCTTACGCTGGCGATGACGCGGGCCGAGCTCATGGAGCTTGAAAACACGATGCACGGGATCTGGCGATCCTGGACCTTCAGGTAGACGCTGCGACTGATGAGCCCTGTCGCGCTGATGACCTGCTTGTTGAACGTGACGTCCGTACTCGTGAATTGTTCATAGTAGCGCGCCAGCTGCTGGCTTGTGACGATGGACATGACGGCATCGCTTCCTTAGTATCAGAACTATACGTCGGCGCCGTCGCGCCTGTCAATTGAACGGTATCGCTGCCGCCGTATCCGGCGGCATTTCAGGAGGCTCGCGGTGCATTCGGTGTACGCAGTGGAGAATCCCCTCATGGACGTGATCGCGCACGTTGATCACGCCTTTCTGAAGCGATTCTCGAAGGTGCCCGGTACGATGCACCTTGTCGATTACCCCGAGATCCTCGCGCTGCTCCGTGAGCTGGGCTCCTTCCGCACCTCGCCGGGGGGAAGTGCCGCGAACATGGCACGGGGCATTGCGTGGCTTTCCGGCCCGGACGGCCGCGCCTTCCGCCGCGGCGTCCTCGGCGCCGCACCGGGAGCGGACGTCATGCTTGCCGCACCGGTGTTCAACGGCGCGGTCGGCGACGACGCCCGCGGCGACGAGTTCTCGTCGCTCATCGTTGGTTCGGGCGTCGCCGTCGCGCTCGTGCGCAAGAAGACGCCAACCGGCACGTCCGTGATCCTCGTGACACCGGAAGGCGAACGGACGATGAACACATTTCTCGGGGCCTGCCGGGATTTCCAGTCGTCTGACCTTGACACGAGCCTCCTCGCCTCATCGCGGATGCTCTATCTTACCGGCTACCTCTGGGACACCGAGAATCAGCGCAACGCCGCGGAAAGGGCCGTTTCTTTCGCCCGTGCGCGCGGCATCGCCGTCGCCTTCGACCTCGCCGATCCATTCGCCGTCCGCCGCTACGGCGAGCAGTTCCGCGCGTGGATTCCCGGAAATGTGGACGTCCTTTTCGGCAACCAGGACGAGCTCTCGCTTCTCGCCGGAGGCGCGTGCGACGAGGATTGCGTCGGCATCGCCGCGAAAATGTCACCGATCGTGGTCATGAAGGTGGGGAAAAAGGGATGCATCATCGGGCATGATGGCGCGATCGACGCGGAACCGAGTGTGTCCACGACTGTCGTCGACACGACCGGCGCCGGCGACGCCTTCGCCGCGGGTTTCCTTTATGGTCACCTTGCAGGGGTTGATGCGCGCTCGTGTGCCCGGCTGGCGAACGCGCTCGCGGCCCGTGTCGTGGGGACGGAAGGATGTCGCTACGGAGAAGACGGGCAGTAGGGAAAGGGCTCAGCGGGGCAGACTGTCGTCGTCAAACGGCGTGTGATCCAGCAGCTCGTCGTCCATGCGACTGATGAGGCGCTCGGCGACGTTTTCCATTTCCTCGCCTTGCCCTTCCGTGTCACGGCCGTCGCGGGTCTTGAAAAGCTCGTCGGCGATATTGAGCGCCGCGAGGACCGCGACGGTGAGCGGGTCGGCAAATGCGTAGCGGCCTTTCACCTCTTCGATTCGTGCTTTGACATAGGAGGAAAGGCGCGCGAGCTGCTCCGGGCTTTCACTCGACTGGATCGTGAACGAGGTTCCCAGGACTTCTATCCGGAGCTGCCGCTTCTCCATGAATGCCTAGAAGATATCCAACTCTTCCTTTGTCGGTGCGGGAGAGGCCTCGTTCGGGACCGCTCCCGCCGACACATGGGCGCCGCCGGCTCCGCCAGGAGCGGAAGGGGCGGCCGCGGGAATGCCGCCAGG
>PMDT01000154.1:0-161 GCA_003154555.1 Spirochaetaceae bacterium | reverse complement strand
CTGCCTCTTTGCGGCGCTGCTTTCCTCCAGCTCGTCGAGGGTGTGCAGCGTCCGCACGATGACCGATTCGATTTCCTTCTGGTCGGCCTTGAATCCATCCACGAGCGATTCCAGCTCTCTCATTCGTTTCTGTGCGGACTCCAGCCCCCTGCGGAGGGTCG
>PMDT01000403.1 GCA_003154555.1 Spirochaetaceae bacterium | reverse complement strand
CGTAGGCGGCGTCGGCGTCCAGCGCGCGCGGCGCGGCCTCCCACCGGCTGAACGGTGACGCCTGGCGCCGGAACGCGACGATCATCCCCTCTCCCAGATCCGGCCGGTCGTACTGCCACGCGGCCCACGCGTCCTCCGCCAGGCTGAAGGAGAGGAGGGGGTAGAAGTCCCCGGAGAAGTACGTGCGCATCGCCAGGGCCTCGCTCATCCACCGCCGGATATCCTCCACGGGCAGTTCCTTGTGATTGTCCAAGGCCTGCTGGCACCAGTGCGTCACCATGCCGGGGCCGAGTGCGCTTCTCATGGCGTAGCGCGAGGAAATGTCGCACACCGCGGTGCTCAGGGGCACCCAGGGCGCCAGCCCCTGGGTCTGGGTCTGCATGGCGATCGGATCGAACGGCCAGCACTGGAGGTCGCTGCGCCACAGGGGGACGCTCCGTGCGATGGTCTCCAGGTCTATCCGCTGCCCTCCGCCCGCGCAGTTGTCGATGAGGAGCCCCGGGTGCCGCGCCAGGAGCTCGTCCCAGAAGGCGTACAGCCCCGTGACGTGGCGGATCTCCGCCATCCCGATCCTGTCAGGCGCGTCCGCCATGGCAAAAAGCTCCGGCACGCGCAGGTCGTTGAAGTCCTGCCGGTAGCACGCCAGCCCCGCGGTATGCACAAGGTCCGAGACGAGGTCCGTGATGTGGCGGCGCGCCTCCGGGATCCCGAGGTTGAGCATGTAGTTGGAGCCGTTCACGCCTCCCGATGGCACCGGGCCGATCAGCCACTCCCGGTGCTCACGGAAAAGACGTGTGCCCTCGAAGACGCGCTCCGGCTCCACCCACAGGAGAAAGCCGAGACCCGCGGTGCGCACCGCTTCTCCCAGTGCCGCGAGCCCGCGCGGGTAGGCTTCCGCGTTCGGCTGCCAGCTTCCCACCTGACGCATCCAGCCGCTCCCCAGGCTGTCAGCCGCCTCTGCCAGCGGACGCTCCCCGTACCAGCCGGCATCGATCCAGTAGCACTCCGTCGGGATGCTGTTCTCCTGAATCCAGGCAATTTTGCGCATGTGCGCCTGCTCGGTCTGCGCGCCCCAGGTCCCTTCGCAGAAGGGGGGCTGGACGACCGCGCCGTGCGCCCGGGGGGCGTAATGGGAGAGCAGGAGCCGGCGCAGCATGTTATGGCTGCGAGCCCTGTCCGCCTGCGTGGCAGCTTCCGCATCGCCCGAAGACCCCTGCCAGAACACGAGAAGGATCCGTGGCGTGCGGATCTTTTCCCCTGGCCGCAGCCGCAGGTGCGTACGCTCCATGCCCGCGCGAACGCGCACGCCGTCCCCCTGGCGCTGGAAGGAAGCGACCCATCCGCCGGTCCAGCCCACCGCACCGATGATGCCTCCTGTCCCGAGCTGGAGGTTGAAGAAGGGGAGATGAAGCGTGGAGGACTTGCCGGTGCGCGCGCTGAGCTCCAGGCGCCCGGCGCCCTGGCGGAAGGTGAGCGGAGTTGCCAGCGGCTCGAAGTCGTCCTTCTGCGTNNCGAGTCCTTCCTTCCCTTGTTCTCGAACCACGCCACCCATTCCACGGCCGGTGCATCGGTGAACTCCCGGACCTCGCAGCGGCAGGAAAGCCCGGAGACCGGGTCCGTGACCGTGAGAGAGCGGGCCGTGTACCCGTCGCCATTCCGCGCCGGCTCCTCCGTTGCCGTCCAGCGGGGCAGGAGCGCAGCGGACGGCTGGTCTGCGCACTGGAAGGCAATGGGGAACTGCGGCGACGCCCTGCCGGCCTCAGCGTGGAGCGACCTCGCGCACCACTCCCGGGCAAGCGCACGATCCCCCGCGGTCACGATGTCTCTCATGGTGCCATGCCTCCTTGCCCGCTCTGCATGGTAGTCGACTCATACTCGGTCCGCAATGCCGACTTTGACGCTGCTCGACCCTGCCGCTGCCTCGCCGAAAGGCACCCGCTCGCCGCGGCGCGCCAGGACCCTGAAGGAGTGGGGGGGCCGGCCCGCCCTGAGGCATGCCTAGTCAGCGGCCTCCAGGCGGATGGCGGCGATACCCCCGAGGCCTCTGAACCGCCGGCCCTCGATCGCGCCAGCTCCCGGTCCTTGGCAACGGTCACCTCAAACGGTCCAAGGATACTCCAGTTTGCCTCGGCCCCCCGCGCGGTGGCGTATCGTCCCACCAGCACGTCCTGCGCCCAGACTTCAAAGCTCACATCCGTACGGCAGAAGTGAGGGTCCACCGCGTAGACCCAGAAACGCACCGTCCTGCCGGGCAGATCGCGGATGCTTACCACGCCGGGCACGCCGCCGCGGATACTCCGCAGCGCCGGCTCCAGGGGACCGGGATCAGGCCGAAGGTGGAGCGTGCGGATCCGGTCGTCGATGTACTGCCACGCCGTTGTAACCGTGAAGTGCGCGGCCGAAGTCTCCGCGCACCAGACTGTGGAGCCCTCCACGAAACCGCTGGGTCCGAAGCGCAACCCGAGTGATCGGCCATCAGGACGAGGCTGATGTCAAACTCAATTCCAGACNNCGATCCCGCAGAAAGACCTCCCACGACGCGCGTCTTTCTTTCAACAGCACAGGAATATCCAGTCCATATGGGCAGCGCTCGATGCAGGTCCGGCACTCTGTGCAGTCCTCGGATTTCTTCAAGGGGTCTCCCGCGAAGCGTACCGCTGCTTCGAAGGGCATCCGTCGAGCGAAACTCTTTGCCGCAAGCACCATGCTGATCGGGATCCCTTCGGGGCAGGGCTGGCAGTAGTCGCAGCGCCGGCACCACGTCTTCCCGAGGAGACGCCGATACTCCTCGATCGCCCCGTTCTCCTGCCGGGTGAGTGGCCCTTTCTCATTGGCCACGGCGAGAATCTCGCGAAGCTCCTCGATCCGCTCGATCCCGGGATCCGGCACAAGGTCGGGGAACTGCGAGAGGTAGCGGAAACACAGCCGGGCGTTATCGAGCAATCCGCCGCCAAGAGGTTTCATTGCGATCATTCCCATCTGCCGTTCCCTCGCGAGCGGGATTACCTGGTCGAGGGCCTGATGGTCGATGAAATTGAAGGGAACCTGGACCGTACAAAACCGGTCCGTCTTGATCATCTCGGCGGCCACCGAAAGGATATGCGATGTGAAACCGGGGAATCGGACCTTTCCCTGGCGAATCGCCTGCGCCATCCCTTCAAACGCTCCGTCGGGTCCCATCACCTTCGTCATCTTGTCCTTCTCACTGATGTTGTGATGCTGAAAGACGTCAAGGTAGTCGGTCTTCAGGCGCTTCAGGCTCTCCTCCAGGTCCGCAAGAAACCCCGCCTTGTCCAGGGACGGTGACTTGGTCGCGAGAATGACCTCTTGACGCGATTTGCCGCGCAGCGCCTCCCCGATACACTCCTCGCTCTGCCCGTAGCCATGCGCGGTGTCGATGAAGTTCACACCTTCGTCGACGGCTTCGCGGACGAGCTTGATCCCATCAGCTCGCGAGAGCCGCTGGACAGGAATGCCGCCAAAGGCAATCTTCGATACCTCGAGTGCAGTTCGGCCAAATCGCATCTTCTCCATGTTCGTGAAGCTCTCCTGATTGCCTGGGTGAGTTGTCACAGTATGCTGTACCGAAGCCCCGGGATCAAGCTCAGTTGTTGTGATGGCAGCGCGGTACAGTTTCGCGGTTACAGGCAGATATGCCTTGGGGCCCTCAGCGCCCGATGAGGTCCGT
>PMDT01000200.1 GCA_003154555.1 Spirochaetaceae bacterium | reverse complement strand
CTCGCGCGTGGCCTGTCATCAAGGAGATTTTCTACGATCACTTCGGCGCGGCGCAGCCCAACGCGGCTCACATGGCGCTGGCGCGGCTGGAACTGGCAGGTTGGCCGCGCGAGGCGGTCGGCGGCCCTTCGGGCGCCGCCCTGGACGCCCGCGGTTACCTCAGAACCCTCATCACCCAGAACATCGACAACCTGCATCGGCTCGCGGGGAGCAGGAATATCATCGAGTTCCACGGGAATTCAGCAAAGCTTCTCTGCCTCTCCTGCGGCGCGCGCGTGGCTGCCACGCCCGAACGTCTCCAGACCCTGCCGCCCCGATGCGATTGCGGCGGCATCTACAAGCCCGACTTCATCTTCTTCGGGGAAGGAATCCCTCCCGACGCCCACACGCGCGCGCATGAGGCTGCGCGGCAGAGTGACGTCATGCTCGTGGTGGGATCCACCGGTGAGGTCTACCCGGCGGCCATGGTGCCGCGATGGGCCGCGGAGGCGGGCGCGAAAATCATCGAAATCAACCCGGACGAATCGGAGTTCACGAGCTCCGTGACGACTTTGCACATTCCCCTCCCTGCCGGGGAGGCATTCTCCCTGATCGAAAAGGAGCTCTTCCCATGAAAATCTTCGACCTGCGCAGCGACACCGTGACAAAACCCAGCCCGGGCATGCGAAAAGCAATGGCAGAGGCGGAGGTCGGTGACGACGTTTACGGGGAAGACCCCACGGTCAACAAGCTGCAGGACATGGCGGCAAAGCTCACAGGCAAAGAGGCGGCGCTGTACGTTTCAACGGGATCGATGGGCAACCTCATCCCGATCTACCTGAACTGCGGCGCAGGCAACGAGCTTCTCATCGAGGCGCGGGGTCACAGCGTCCAGCACGAGCTGGCCGGCGTGTCGGCGCTCGCGGGCAGCCTGCCCATCATGATCGCGGCGCCCCACGGGATCCTCACGCCCGAGCTTCTCACCCCCTGGATCCAGCCGGATGCCTACGATCACGCGCGCACCCGCTTGATCATGCTGGAGAACACGCACAACGCGGCAGGCGGTACGGTGTATACGCTCGCCGCGCTCCGGGAGATCGGGGCATTCGCGCGGAAGCGGAATCTCGCGGTGCATATCGACGGGGCGCGCCTGTTCAACGCCGTCACCGCTTCCGGCATCGACGCGCAGACGATCTGCCGCGAGGCCGACACGGTGACATTCTGCCTCTCGAAGGGGCTGGGGGCGCCCGTGGGATCGCTTCTCTGCGGGTCGCGCGCGTTCATCGCGGAGGCGCGCCGCGTGCGCAAGATGCTGGGCGGCGGCATGCGCCAGGCGGGCATCATCGCGGCGGCCGGCATCTTTGCGCTGGAGCACAACATCGAACGGCTGGCAGAGGATCACCAGAATGCGCGCATGATCGCGCGGGCGCTTTCGGCCACGTCATGGGCCACGCTCGATCCGAACGACGTGGTCACGAACATCCTGTATTTCCGCACTCCCGACCGCAAGGCTGCCGACGTGGTGAAATCCCTTGCGCGCCAGGGCATCCTCTGCTGGGACATGGGCGTCGACCAGGTGAGATTCGTGACGCATATCGACCTGTCCGCTGATGACGCGCGGGAAGTCGCGGCAATCGTGGAAAAGATGAAGCTGTAGGACTACTATCGCTTTCATGCGTAAGGTCAGGACAGGATGAAGATCATCGGTTTGGAGACATTCCTCACGAACTCCGGCCTCCGCAATTACCTCTTCCTGCGCCTCACCACCGATTCCGGCCTGACGGGCATTGGCGAGGCCACTCTGGAATGGCAGGAACGAACGGTGGAGACGCTCCTCCACGAGTGGGTCGTGGATCGGGTCGTGGGGGCCGATCCCTTTGAGATTGAAACGCTGGCCGCGGACCTCATCCGGGACCAGTACCAGGGCGGCGCCACGGTCATGACCGCGATCAGCGGCGTGGAGATGGCCTGCTGGGACCTGGTCGGAAAAGCGCGCGGGCTGCCGGTGTACGAGCTCCTGGGAGGCCGGTGCCATGACCGTCTTCCGGCCTACGCCAATGGATGGTACGGCGGCGCGCGGACGCCCGGTGAATACGCGCAAAAAGCCGCTGAAGCCGTCCGGCTCGGGTACACGGCGCTGAAGCTCGACCCATTCGGGACCGCGTGGAAGACATTGTCGCCCGAGGGGATGCAGGAAGCGGAGACGCTCGTTGCTGCTGTTCGCGAAGCTGTCGGCGAGCGGGTCGATATCATGGTCGAGTTCCACGGCCGACTGGACGTGCCCACGGCCATAGCGATGGGTCATCGCCTGGAGAAATACAAGCCCCGCTGGTACGAGGAGCCTGTCACTCCGAACAGCCTGGAACAGCTGAAGCAAGTCAAGGAAGCGCTGACGATTTCCATCGCGGCAGGGGAGCGGCTCTACACGCTGGAGGATTTCGAGCGGATCACGGCCCTGCGCGCGGTGGACGTCCTCCAGATG
Source organism: Spirochaetaceae bacterium (assembly GCA_003154555.1). Classification (GTDB taxonomy): domain Bacteria; phylum Spirochaetota; class Spirochaetia; order SZUA-6; family Fen-1364; genus Fen-1364. Next base: position 1,196 of record PMDT01000200.1, on the reverse strand, counting down.
GATCCGGCACATTGCGGCGGCCTTGGGATGGCCAGGAGAATTGCGGCGCTCGCGGCGGAACAGGGCATCGCGGTTGCGCCGCACTGCTCCATCGGGCCCGTTGCCCTGTGCGCAGCCGCGCACCTGGACTGGGCGACTCCGAATTTCCTGATCCAGGAGTGCTTCGCGCAGTACGATGTACCCTGGCGCGGGGAATATGTGTTCGGCGCCGAAGCCTGGCGCGACGGCCAGTTCATGCTCCCCCGCAAGCCTGGACTGGGCATCGAGCTCGACACGGACGCCTGTGCCCGGCATTCTTACAGGAAGAACACTTTTCCGTCACTCTGGGATCAGAGGTGGCTCAAGGAGTTCACACAAACCTGATATGGCAGCGTATGTCTATCTCTCCCATCCCCTGGGCTTGAGCGATCCACGTCCGCCCGCGATTCCGGCACCCGAGCTTGTGCCTTTGTACACCATCGACAAGGACGGAGCGGGCGTGCATATCCTCAGGCTGGCCAGCCACACGGGAACACACGTCGATGCTCCCTGCCACGTTGTTGCGGGTGGAGTCCCGATCGGCGCATTTGCGCCGGAGGAGCTCATCTTCACCCGGCCAGTGGTCATCGACGTTCACGCTGAAGACGATGAAGTCGTGCAGCCGGCGCGCCTCGTTCCTCACGAGCAGGCGCTGCGGCAGGGCGACCTGGTGCTGCTTCGTTTCGGCCGCGGCGTGGTGCGGCGCGCGGACCCCGAGCGGTTCAGCCTGCATTCGCCCGGCCTCGGCGTTGAGGCGGCACGATGGTTGCGCCAGGCATGCCCCGGCCTTCGCGCGCTGGGCATGGACATCCCTTCGCTTTCCTGCATCGCGCACCTCGAGCAGACAATGAGCGCGCACAACGAGCTCCTGGGCGGAGCGGGCTGCCGGTTCCTCGTCATCGAAGACATGAACCTGGATCATGACCTCACCGGTCTGCGCGAGGTCCGCGTCAGCCCCTGGCTGGTCACCGGCATGGACAGCGCGCCATGCAGCATCGTGGGGGTCCTGTGAGCGAAGACACCTACGGCCATTCACCCATTCGCAAGATGTTCGACCAGGGCGACGTGTACGGCGTTGGCTACGTCGAGGAACGCGCCGCGCGTAAACCCGTGCGGCTCGGCATCATCGGCGCCGGCGGCGTGACCGTCTCGAAGTACTTCCCGGCCGTCAAGCGGCT
>PMDT01000210.1 GCA_003154555.1 Spirochaetaceae bacterium | reverse complement strand
CAAGCAGACCATCCTCCGCTCGATCCAGTCGCAGGGCAAACTGACCGACGACTTGGCCCAGCGAATCCGTGACACGGACACAGTCTCGCGTCTCGAAGACATCTATCTTCCCTACAAGCCGAAGAAACAGACGCTGGCGGGGATCGCCCGCAGTCGAGGGTTGGAGCCCTTGGCTCGCGAAATCCTCGCCGCCGAGCCCGCCGCCACCGAACTGGAGATTACGGAAATCGCCGACCGCGAGATGAAGCACGAGCTGTCGAGTGTCGCGGAAGTCTTACAGGGCGTCCGGCATCTCGTCGCCGAGGAGTTCAGCGAAAACCTGGGACTCCGCGACGAGCTGCGAAAAATCGTGATGAGCACCGGCAAGTTGGTGAGCACGCGCATCGAAGAGTCGGCCCAGGCGGAGACGGAGCTGGACGACGAGGACGAGGGCGATAAGGCCCAGAAACGACGCGAAGACGACCAAGCGCCTCCGGGCGCGTGTCTTTTCGCTGCGATCAGTCACGGGTGAGCCTTCCCCTCCCACGGGCGCTTCATAGTAATACGGCACAGCACAAATGTCGATATGGTGGGTAGCGCCTATGTTCACAGTTCTCCAGCGTCAGCACGTCGCAAAACGCGTCACACCGCCCGTTCACCTCAGGGCGCGACCCGTCGGGGTCCGCTGGAGCAACCGGGAGCTCGGTGGGCAGCGTCAGGCGCCGGCCCCGAGGCCGGCGGCAACCCCGCAGCCGTACCATGCCAGAAAGCCTCAGAGGATGCGGCAGCACCGCGAGGACAAGGGTCCGCGATTCCTCCAGCGGCAGCTCATCCTGGGCAGGCGCCGCAGGGCCGTCAGGGCGCTGCGGACGCACGTCGTCGAAAGCGCCCGCGCCTCCGCGCTGCGCCACAATGCGCCTCGGACGGCGGCCGCGCTCTCGTCTTCCCGGGTTTTCCCCAGCGCCTTGGCGCGACTTTTCCGCAGCCCATGGCTTTTCATCGGGATAGCCCTTGCCGGCCTGATCCTCGCGCTCATCTCGACCGGCAGCCTCACCGGGCTCATGATCGCGCCGTCTCATCCGGCGCTTCCCGCGCCCGCGGACGTGGATCCAGCGCTGTACAGCCTCATGGTGCCCGCGCAGACGGCTCGTCCGGCCGGCGATGTCAATCCGGTCCTGCTGAACAGCCTGAAGGTGACGCAGTACACAACCCAGGCGGGTGACAACCTGTCCAGGATCGCCGCGCGCTTCAAGCTGAATGTCGATACCCTGGTGAGCTTCAACGACATCACGGACGCCCGCGGGGTTGCCACCGGGTCGACACTGGATATCCCGAACTCGGACGGCCTGAAGTACACGGTCCGCAGGGGCGACACGCTCCAGGGCATCGCGCGGAACGCGGGCGTTGACTTCAATGGGGTGCTGGATTGGAACGGCCTCACGAGCTCCGTGATCAGGTCGGGACAGCAGATCTTCCTGCCCGGGGCGCGGATGAACCCCACCGATTTGAGCCGCGTGCTGGGCACGCTGTTCCGCTACCCCGTGTTCGGCGGATTGAGCTCCTTCTTCGGCTTCCGTCCCGACCCGTTCACAGGCGTTCGCAGCTTCCACAATGGCATTGACATCGCCAGCAGGCCCGGCACCGCGATTCTTGCGTCCATGGCGGGCACCGTGGCCGAGGTGGGCTTCAACCGCAACTTCGGCAATTACGTCATCATCAAGCACAGTGGGGGCTACCAGACCCTCTACGGTCACATGACGCGCTATATCGTGGATCATGGGCAGAAGGTGCAGCAGGGACAGAAGATCGGGGAGGTCGGGAGCACGGGATACAGCACGGGGCCGCACGTGCATTTCTCGATATTCAAGAACGGAGAGGCAGTTGACCCGCTTCACTTCCTGAAATAGAGTGGTGACGATCATGACACACCATGAGCGCCTGATAGAACTGCTGCGTTCGCACGTCCTCGTCCCGCTCCTGGGCATCCGCCGCCACGTCATGTCCGCGCTGGCGCTGCTGTTCGTGACGGCCGTCGTCGTGCTCGCACTCGATGCGCGCCTTCCGTTCCCGCGTCCCGGCGAACGGATCCTCTACGACCCCACGGACTGGTCCCTCCTTCTCCCCGGCCACGGCCGCACGACCGTCGAGCCGCGGCATTTCGCCGTCTCGGACGGCTCGATTGGCGGAGGCTCCACCACCCAGGCACCTCTTTCCGTCCTGCTCTACCGCGCGAAACCCGGAGACACGATCGGCAGCGTCGCGACGAAGCTGGGCCTCTCGATGGATACCGTTTCCTCCATGAACCGTGTGCAGGGCCGCGGAGTCCATAATGTGCGTGTGGGCGAGCTTCTGAAGATACCCACGGAAGACGGCATCTTTCTCACCCTCACGGGAGATCTCAATGCCATGTGCAGCGTCCGGAAAGTCGCCCCGGAGGACGTGCTCGCAGCGAACGGCATCACCCGGGACCAGCTCACGCAGGGTATGCTCCTGTTTTTCCCGGGCGTCCAGCACACCGGCTTCGAGCTCGCCCTTGCCAACGGCGTCGGGGTTGCTCTGCCGATTCACGGCTACGAGTCCTCGCCGTTCGGCCGCCGGCTGGATCCCTTCACGGGCGAGCCCAGTCGGCATTCGGGTGTCGATATTGCCGCGCCGGAGGGCTCCCAGATCAGGTCGGGCACGGACGGACGGGTCATCGCGGCCCAGTACGACGCGACTTTGGGCAATTACGTGCAGGTCCAGGGCCAGGTGGGTTTCAGCTACGTCTACGGCCACATGAGCCAGATCCTGACACATGTGGGCGCCGTCATCTCCACGGGACAGGTGATCGGCCTCGTCGGTCACACCGGCTACGCAACAGGGCCCCATCTCCACTTCGAAATCCGAAAAAACGGGGTTCCGATCAACCCGAATAATTATCTGCCCGGCATCCGATAATTCCAGCGGGGGAACCATTAATGAGACGGCTCGTGATCACCATCCTCGCTCTGCTTGCGCTTTTCTCCGTGCTCCGTGCATACACGGAAAGCCCGCCGGGCGTGCAGCTTCATCCCGGCGTCATCGAGATCGGCGACGGCGCATCGAGCGTCGGCATCGAGTTCGGTGTCATGGAAAAGTCCGGGGAAGGCCTGTGGAACCTGCTGCCCCTCCGCGTCGTCTACAGGAACGGCGCGAGCACGGTCACCCTCGGCCTGAATGGGCTGTCGTTCCTCCTGCGCGGCGGCGCGAGCGTCGGGCGTCCCGTCGTCGTGAATGCACCGGTCAGCTCCGACGTGATCAGCATTGGCGGGAAAGTGACGGTCAACGCCCGCGTCGACGGCGACGTCTGGACCCTCGGTGCGGACGTGGAGCTGGGTCCGAAGGCGGAAGTAACGGGAAATATCGTCGCGCTGGGCGGCAAAGTCAGGGCCGCGGCGGGATCCGTCGTCCACGGCACCGTGAACCAGGTCCCCGAGCTGAAAATCCCTTTTCTTGGATTCCTCGGTACGCAGTTCTCCGTTCAGGTCCTGAGCCTCGGACGCCAGCTTCTCGGGTATCTCCTGCTGGGCTTCGCCCTGCTCCTGACCAGCTTTTATCGCACGCGCCGCGCGCAAGGCTTGTACGCATCGTTTGGCGCCACCTGGCGTGAATCCGTCGTGACGATGGCCGTTGCCCTGGTCGTGGTGCCGCTGGTGGCCGTTCTGCTGGTCATGTCGGTCGTCGGGATCTTCTTCCTGCCCGTCCTGGTTTTTGCGCTTGTCATCCTGGGCCTGGAAGGCTTCCTTCTCCTTTGTGCGCGCCTGGGGGGCATGCTGCGCAAGATGCCTGCCGAGAGCGCGGGAAGCGATCCGCTCACCCTCTTCACATCGGGGCTGCTCGGTCTGTTCATTGTGAAGGTCCCCGCATTCCTGGGAATTTTCCTCACCCTCGTGAATGCGGGCGTTGCGAGTGTGCTCGGACAGATCCTTCAGCTCATCACGCTCGCGGCGGTTGCCGTGGGCATGCTGTACGGGTTCGGCGCCTCGATGGCATTCGCCCGGGGGAAGAAGGCGGCCGCGTAGCGCGGACCATCCATCCGCACGGAGTACCCGAGTCCCCAAGGCAACCCGGCAATGCACGTCAGTAAAAGCTGCNNTATTGCCCGTGGCAGTATTTGTACTTTTTGCCCGATCCGCACGGGCAGAGATCGTTCCGTCCCACCTTGGGCACCGTCCGTTTCACTTGAACCTGCTGCGGCTGGGAGCCCCCGCCATTCCCTCCGAACGCGGCGGGCGAACCCTTCGCGCTCACCGCCGTCGTGCCCGAGCTTCCCCCGGCACTGAACTGTCCCATTGCGCTGTGCGACGCCTGGAGACCGGTGGCAGGTCTGACGCCGGCCGGGGCCTTTTCTGGTGCCTGCTGGATGCGGACGCGGAAGATCTTCCGCGCGATCACCGTCTTTATCTCGTAGAGCATGTCGTCGAATATCTGGAAGCCTTCCAGCTTGTACTCCAGCAGGGGGTTCTTCTGGCTGTAGGCGCGCAGGTAGACAGCCTCGCGCAGCGACTCCAGGTTCTCCAGATGATCCTGCCAGCGTGAGTCGATGTTCCGCAGGTATTCGAACTGGATGAACCTGTTTAATACCTCTTCGCCGATCTCCGCGGCCTTGTCGTCTATGCTCTGGCGGAGTTGCTGGAGGATGACGCGATTGAGGTCCTCGATGGGCATTGCGGAGAGCTCCGCGGCGCTTTGCGGGGGCTCGTAGAAGAGCGTCTCATTCATCTCCGCGAGGAGCGCGGCCACCCGCGCCTTTGGATTCTCACCCGAGCCGCGATACCGGGAGAACATCTCGCCGAAGAGCTCTTCTCCCGTCGCGATGACCCTGTCCTTGAGGTGGGGATCCGAGATGATCTCGTCGCGTCGCGCATAGATGAACTTGCGCTGCTCGTTGAGAACGTCGTCGTATTCCAGGAGGTGCTTGCGCACCTCGAAGTTGCGCTCTTCCACCTTTTTCTGCGCGCGTTCGATGGAGCGGTTCAGCCAGGGATGCACGATGGGCTCGCCCTTCTTCATGCCCATGCGCGTCATCAGGCCCTTGATGTTCTCCCCGCCGAAGAGGCGCATCAGGTCGTCCTCCAGGGAGATGTAGANNCGATGCGGCGCGCCTCGTGGCGCTCAGTGCCCAGGACGTGAAGCCCGCCGATGGATTTCACGTCGATATAGTCGCTCTGCCACTTGCCGAACTCTTCCGCGAGGGCCTTCCTGTAGTCGTCATCGGAGGCCTGCGTGCCTGCTTTCTTGCGCGCCCGGAACTCAGGGTTGCCGCCCAGCTTGATGTCGGTGCCGCGTCC
>PMDT01000093.1 GCA_003154555.1 Spirochaetaceae bacterium | reverse complement strand
TTGATGACGATGTCGATGTACCACTGGGAATAGTCTGTTGCCCGGGGTGTGATTTTTTCTGCCATGCCCGCCTCTTTGTGTGGCGGCATTCTACGGTCGGCGCTCCGCGCTGTCAAGGAGAGGTCTTTTTCCGCTCGGCGTCCTGTCCCTCGCGGGACAACCATTCGGAGAATCGGAAGAACTCGCGGGCAATGAGGTCGAGCAGCATGAGGGTCCATTCCTGGTCATAGTGGGTGATAACGAAGCCGCACAGACGGTGGTAGTTGCTCATGTGCGTGAACCACGCGGCGAGGCACCGGTACTCCTCGTCGCGCACCGGCGGCTTCTCCGTCCGCCTCTTGAGCATGTCGCCCGCCCGTTCGATCCTGTTGCGCTTTCCGAAGAGCAGCTCGCGCAGCGAATTGCGCGCGCGCGTTTCGCGGCCGAAAATGTAGAGCAGGTCGAGGATCGCCGTCGCGCGCACCGTCTCGTCTTCCGCGCAGGTGAGAGGGATCAGGTCGGAGAGATCGCGCCGCGTGAGCCCCACCGAGCGGATGAACTTGCCCGTGCCCTCGATGATGCCGCCGACCACGTCCGACCAGAGCTTTGCCTGCACGATGCTGGGGATGAACAGCATGTCCCCCAGTGGCGCGAAGAGGCTCGCAAAAGGCCAGGAAAGGATCGTGCGGAAGAAGTTGGTCGACCGCACGCCCCTGTCGAAGCCGCGGATCGTGTTGTGCGTCATCAGGTACAGGCCGTTGACGAACGCGATGAAGAAAAACTTGGCGAACTGGTAGGCAAGACCGACCTTGTCCAGCGGCCAGAGGGCGTCGAACTCGAACTTCACGAAGGCAAGGATGGGCACGGAGAATCCCGTCCAGAAGAGCGACCGTGCAATGTTGCGGAAATCGATCTCGCGGAGGCTCCATTCCCGGATGCGCGATCCGCGGCGGGCGAGCAGGTCCACCGTCACGTGCCGCAGGCTCGTGATACCGAACCACACCAGGGCGTATTTCCATCCGATGGTGAGCGTGGCGACGGTGAAGCCCACGGCCACGTAGATCAGGTTGCGCAGCGGCGGATTCAGGTAGCGCAGGGCGCGGCCAAGGGGAATGGCGGCGAGATGGCTCTCGTCGCCGACCTTGTTCGGGATGAAATGAGTCGTCTTGCCCATGCTGAGGACCGGATCGTAGGGACCCGCCTCCGCGTCGGGGCTGACGTAGGCGCCCTTGCCCGCGATGATCCGTGACACGAACTCGGGCAGGGCAAAATGCCTCTCCAGATACCGCTGCCGATGCCGGCGCGGCACGCGGGAGGCGAAAATGAATCCCATGCCGGGGATCGTGCTGCTCTTCCCGGTGGAGTCGCTCCCGCAGACGGGAACCAGGGGCCGCGCGCCGACGGCGGTGACGACGCCCGCCATGTCGGCATCGGACAGGCACAGGTCGTGGCCGACGAGGAACGGGCGGACCAGGTCGGGCTGCCCGCTGTTGAGGATGTTCACGAACCGGGCAAAGCGCAGGATGTCGTCCACGGCGCGGTTGACGCTGTCATAGACGTTGTAGACCTCGACGCAGTCGATCCACCGCGCGTTGGCAAGTATCACGTTGTAGGCGGCGTTGATGCCGTGCTCCAGCGGGTGAAGGATCTTGATGCGGCCGCCGGCGTCCGAAAGCGGCCCGCAGACGGCGGTCATGTCGTCGAAGACCGTCGGGTAGTCGGAAAGCTGCGGCGCCCCGAAGTAGGTGGCGCGGAGCACCTCGGGGTTGAGCTGCGTAAATGTTTCCCGCAGGCTCTGGCAGCGCGACTCCAGGTTGGTGTAGTCCCACTGCGAGATGCGGCCGCGATCCAGCTCGGCCCGAGCGTGATTGAGCTTGCTTTTCGCAAGATCGACCCGCTTCAGGAGCACCGGTTTGAATCGGGAATACAGGAGCTCCCCCAGGTACATGCGGTTGAGGCCTTCCATCGGCACGATCTCTTCTATCGCCTCCAGGTCCAGGGCGGGCAGCACGTACTGGCTCTGCGCCTCGTAGCCGTCGTTGAGCGCCGGCAGGTGCACGGCGTTGAAGTTGTCGATCAGCGCATGGATGGAGGCGATGCGGGAGTCCTGGTTCCTGTTCAGACCGTCGATGAAGAACTTCAGGCTCTCCCCGTGCCGCGCGGTGAAGGCGGCAAGCTCGGCGCTCGTGCGCATGGGCGGCAGCAGGAACATGAAGTGGAAGCGGTGACCCTGCGTGAGCACGCTGAACTCGACGCCGAGGTTGACCCGCACGCCGAGTATCTCCCCCGCGGCGAGCACCTCCTCGATGTTGCCGACGGTGTTGAGCTGGTTGAAGGCGACCGTGATCTCCGAGATGCCCTTGATGAAGGCATCGATCACGAGCTGCGACGATGTCTTCCTGCCGTAGGAGGAGTTGTCGTGGACGTGCAGGTCCCATCCCATGTCCATGTCGGCAATGCGGGCCCCCGTCTCCGGCAGCTCGATGATGCCGAGCTCCGCGAGGCAGGAACGGATGACCGAGGGCTGGCCGTAGGAGGAGACGGTGAAATCATAGAGCAGCTCGAGCTGGCGGCGCTTATTGTCGCGGCTCTTGATCGCTTCCTTCATCAGCGCAAGCTGCACGCGCGCCGTGTTCAGCGGCATCGTGAGGTTCTTGGCGTGGAATGTCTCCTCTTCCAGGAGACGCAGTGAATTGATCCGTTCCTTGTGGTGCTCCGACTCAAGGTCGCGGATGATGGTGAGATATGCCTCGACGATGCTGATCCTGCGCTTCTTCAGCTCCCGCACGAATCCCGCGGGGTGGGACGGGGGGAGCTCGTCGCGGGAGGAGGGATTGTCGATGCGGGCATTCAGGAGCCGACGGAGCTTCTGGTAGTCGGTGCTGAAGCTCAATGCATTGACGATCCTGTTGTACAGGGCGGCGAGCATACGGTGTTGCTCTAGAGGAACGGCTGGTAGCGGCCGCGTCCGAACGCGCGGGGCTGCGGTTCGAGCCGGGCCGCGAAGTGGTGGGAAACGTCGGCGACGTGCAGCGCGCGGGGCACGGCCCACGTCGCGGAGTGCTGCTCCATCAGGAAAACCGTCACGGAGGCGGGCCATGCATAGAACCCGCAGTACACGAGTGAGAGCGGGAGCTCCAGGAGATGTGCAAGAAAGAGGAGAATCGTCCCGTTGTGGCAGACGATGGCGACCCTGTCCCCGTTCGCCTGCCGGATGCGATACCGGCCGCTTTCGCGCACAAAGCCATGCCGGGACAGCAGGTCGTCCGCGTTCCGGCGGAAGACCCGCCACATCTCGCTCACCTCCAGCGTGTCGAATGGCGGCACCTGGTCCCAGCTCTCCTGGGTCGGCAGGGGGTCACGGGAGCGCACGTCCTCCCCGAACGCGTCCCAGAGCATGTACCTGTCCCCGTTCTGCACGATGCTCAACTCGGGCTCGACCAGCCAGTTCTCCTGGGCGATCGGAAGCCGGACGCGGCGCGCGAGGGGGCGGGCGGTGAGCAGGGCCCGCGACAGGGGGGAGGAATAGACATGCGTCAGGCCGACGCGCTTCATGCGGCCGGCCAGGGCGCGTGCCTCCCTGAATCCCTGTCGCGTCAGCGTATCGCGCTCGTAATCGGGATCCGCGTGGCGGATCAGGTAAAGATGCATGCCGTCCTACAGCTTCACCGGCAGGCCCGTCTGCATGGATTTGCGCGCGGCCGTCGCGATACGGATGCCGATGAGGCCGTCGTTCCCGGTCACCGGCGGCTCCTTGCCGTTTGCGACGCAGTCCACGAACAGGCGCATTTCTTCCGCGTAGGAGGCCCGGTAGCGATCGGTGAAGAAATGCAGGAGCGGCGCGGTGCGGTACCCCGCTTCGTCCACGAGGGTCGTGGTGTCAGGGAGGGGATTTGTCGCGGCGGCCATGCCCCGCTCGCCGAAGACCTCGACGCGCTGGTCGTAGCCGAAGACCGCCTTGCAGGAGTTCGAGATGATGCCGACGGCACCGCGGGAGAACTTGAGGATGACCGCGATCGTGTCGGCATCGCCGTGCTCGGCGAGCCAGGGGGCGATGAGGGTCGACCCCGCGACGTAGACCTCCACCACCTCGTCACCGATGAGATGGCGCGCCATGTCGAAGTCGTGGATCGTCATGTCCAGGAGGATCCCGCCGGAAAGGACATAGTATTCCTTGCCCGGAGGCTCGGGGTCCCGGCTCGTGATGTGGACACTGTGCAGCTTGCCCAGCGCGCCCGAGTCGACATGCGCCTTCATGCGCTTGAAGCTCGCGTCGAACCTGCGGTTGAAGCCGACCTGCAGCTTCACCCCTGCCGCGCGCACGCGGGCGAGCGCCTTCTCCGCATCGGCGGGGTCCAGACCGAGCGGCTTCTCGCAGAAGATGTGCTTTCCGGCAGCCGCTGCCGCGATCATGATCTGGGAGTGGCTCTCCGGCGTCGTACAGATCAGCACCGCCTCGATCTCGCGGTCGGCAAGAAGCTCATCCGGCGTGGAGTAAAACCTCGCCACGCCGAGCGACCGGGCGCTTTCGCGCGCCTTTTCACGCGTATCGGCAACGGCGACAAGCTCCGCGCCGGGCACCTCCCGCACGATGTTCGTTGCATGCACGGTGCCGATTTCGCCCATCCCGATGATGCCCAGCCTGACCCGCTTCATGCCATGACCTCTCTTGTCCATCCGGAGTCCCTCAGGAGCGACGACGCCCTCTTGAAGGCGTCCCGGGCGACCTCCGCCGCCGGCATCTTTGCATACTTTGGATGGAAGACTTCTACAGACATGCCGCCGCGGTAGCCAGTCTGCCGGATGGCATCCATTGTCTCCACGAGAGGCAGGCCCCCTTCGCCGGGAAGCACGCGGTCGGCATCGAGAAGCTCGTTGAGCTTCTTTCCCCCTGTCAGTGCATCCGAGATATGGACGATGCCGATCATCTCCCGTGGCAGCGAGCTGATCTGCTTCGGCGTCGCGCCGATAGAGCAGTAGTGAAATGTGTCGAGGACCAGCTTCATGCCGGACTTTTCGGCCAGCCGAAGCGCCTCGTCGAATGTGCCGAATGCGCGGCCGGGGAAGCACATCATCTCGAGGTACAGAGATACCTGGAAGGAAGCTGCCTCCGCCACGAAGCGCTTCATCCACGCAACCCCCTCATCCATGGAGAGGGGCTCTTTCGGCGCCACGGGACACACCGTGACGGCCGGGGCACCGATGCGCTGTGCAAGAGCGAATATCTCCCGCGCGCGCTCGATCGAAAGGTTTCCAAAAGCGTCGATATCGTTCAGGGTGAGCAGTGCCAGGCCACACGCCTTTTGAACTGCCCGCGCCTCATCGAGCTGGGCGGACGTGCAGGGAGAGACGTGGCCGAGCTCCGGTTCGAAGGCGGAGAAACCGGCCGCCGCCGCCTCGCGAAGCCCCTGGATGAATGTGGCCTGGGTAATGGTGGAAGCGTGAAGTCCAAATGGAATGCTCAACAATCTGCCTCCTGTGGATTGAAATTAACCTTTGGTGCAGGCTTAATTTGCATTAAATCACATGCAAATTACCTTGTCAAATCGGAAAAATAATGCCATGAATTCTCCAGGAGGAGTCGTGATAAAAATCCACGATATCGGCGTCAGTCTGAAGACTTCCGGGACCATGTTCACCCCGCCCCAGCTGGAGGCCGGCCTGGAACATCTGAAACAGGTGGGATTTCCGCTTGTGGAAATCAATCCTGCCCTCTTCCCGATGATCTTCGACGGTGAGCTGCGACCGAAAAGGCTTGCCGAATTCCTCGCCGTCACGAAACGGTCAGGGCTGCGCTTCAGCATCCACGGCTACGATCGTCTGAATCTCGCCTACGATCCGCGCCACGACCTGTGCAAAAAGATCATGCGCGCCCTGATCGAGCTCTGCGCGGCCGCGGGCGCCACGCGCCTGGTGTACCACAGCGGCCTCCAGGCGCTCGACGACGTG
>PMDT01000134.1 GCA_003154555.1 Spirochaetaceae bacterium | reverse complement strand
CGGTCCGCCTCGTCGAGCACGAGGTGCGTCAGGCTGGAGAAATCCGCGTGAGGACCACGCATGAGGTCGAGAAGCCTCCCCGGGCAGGCGACGATCACATCGACACCGCGGCGCATGGCGCGCTCCTGGCTGCCCATGCCGACGCCGCCGTGTATCGCAGCGCAGGTGAGNNGCGGTCTTGCCGCTGCCCGTTTCGGCGCTCGCGAGGATGTCGCGACCGCTCTGCGCCGCGGGAATTGCTTCACGCTGGATCGGGGTCGGCTCCGTGAAACCCATGCGCCGCACGGACGCGGTGAGCTCAGGAGGAAGGGAAAAGTCGGAAAATGTCATTGAGATCCTTTGATCTATCCGGCAGGTGGGAGTGGATTGTCGGTGTAATTACCACCGGTAGCGCGCCGCGCCGGGCGGGCAGTCGCGAGGACTTGATGGGCCCCGTACACTCGTTCGTTGTACGTCAGATGCCGCCATGCGACATCCTGATGACATTGACAAGGTACCGATTCGAAGCTCTCGTGTCAACTCACCGCATGCGTGCCCGGAACGCCCCTCGCGCGCATCGGATGAGGCGAATCGGCCTCACCAGAATGTGGAATACACGGGAGGGTTCGATTATTCCCTCTGGAAATGCGGCGATGCCTCTCAGTACCGGTAGCGGAGGATGCCCATCCCGATGAGGTTCAGGAGCACGGGGACCGCGTAGATGATGCCGACGGCGGTGAACTTCCGACGATTTGTCCTGAGGGTGAGCACGAGATTGATCGCCACGAAGAACTCGAAATACCCGAACAGGAAAATGAGCCAGATGCCGCCGAAGGAGCGCCGCCAGAAGGAATACTCCCACACGAGCAGGCCTCCCTTGTTGAGGAGGCATTCGACCAGGACGCAGAATGCGGAGAACCCGATGGCCCAGAACCAGCGGTTGGGCAGGCCCAGGATGCGCTCTTTCGGATCTTCGGCGCACATGTAATAGAAGACGATGCCGGCAATTGCGAACATGAACATGATCTCGATGTTCCAGCCGACCATTGTACGCAGCGCCGTGTCTCCCGGCGTCGTCCAGAATGCCGACCGCCCGGTGATATTGAGCACCCAGCCGTTCCAGGTTTCATTGAAAAAATCCATCCCGAAGAGCGTGAGACCCGCGATCACGGGATCCCAGTTCCTGCTGGCGCGCGCCTTTCTCATTTCAACGGCATAGATGTAGAGCACGATGGCAAGGAGCGGTATCACATACCATTTCATCATCGAGAAATCGCGTAGATGATCGAGTGACTTCAAGGATGCATCGGTCACATTTTCCCCCTGGTCGCCTGTTGCGGTTGTGGCATGAGCGTACCATGCGCGATGCGGAGACGCAACGAAAAATCGGGTCCGGTGAGGCCGCCCTATTTCAGCGTGATCGACTCCACGCCGGTCCATCCCTCAGGGAAGCCGGTCGTGCGCAGCCGGGCGCAGCGCACGATGTAGATGTCGAGGATCTTGTCGCTCGGGCTGCGGCGGCGCAAAGCGCGGAACTGCTTCTCCGCGGTGTCGATGTCCCGCGCGTAATAGGACTGGAGGGCGGCGAGGAAGTCCGTCGTCGTGGCTTTCTTCGCGTCTCTCATCGCCGGGGGATCCATATCGTAGACCTCGTGGATCATGACGGTGTCCTTGCGCCCTCTCACGCGCACACGGTCGAGGAAGCGGTGATAATGATGGTCGGAATCCTCCATGAGCCCGATCGTGTGCCCCGTGACGAGGATCGAGCCACCGTAGATCTTCGTGAGACCCTGGAGCCGCGAGCAGAGATTTACCGCGTCCGCGATCACGGAGCCGTCCATCCGCTCGTGCTCGCCGAGCGTGCCCAGCATCAGCTTGCCCGTGTGGATGCCGATGCCGATGCTGATGGGCGCGTAACCACTGGACCGGCGGTGCCCGTTGTATTCCTTGAGCTTCTCCAGCATTGCGAGCGCCGCGTGAATGGCATCGTCGGCCGAATCCGGGAAAAGGGCCATGATCGCGTCCCCGATGTACTTGTCGATGAATCCATGATAGGCCCTGATCTCCGGACCGACCCGGCTCAAGTAGGAGTTGAGGAAGTTGAAGTTCTCAGCTGGCGACATCGTCTCGGAGAGCTCGGTAAAAGACCGTATGTCGGAAAAAAGGACGGTCATCTCCTTCTGGACCTGGTCGCCGAGCTTCACGTCCAGGACGCTCTTCTTGTCGAGGTAGCGGAGGAAATCCTGGGGCACGAACCTGCCGTAGGCATCCAAAAGGGCTTCCAGCTGCGCGCTGTACTTCTGGATCGTCTCCGCCATCTGGTTGAAGCTCGTGCCCAGCTTTCCGACCTCGTCGCGCGTCTTCACCTCGGCGCGCACCTCCAGGTCGTTCTCGCCGAACCTGCGGACCACGCGCTCCAGCGAGATGATGCTCCGCGTGAAGAGCGCGCCGAGGAAGACCGCGCTGCCCAGCGCAAGGACCATGGCTGCGGCGATGATGATGAGGGAAAGCCGCGTGGTGGAGAGAAGCACCCCGCGGACGTCGGCGTCCACCATGTCCAGGCCCAGCACGGCGAGCATTGTTGTGCCATCCGTGTCGAAGACAGGGGCGTAACCCGTGACGGAGTTCACCTTGAACGCGTCGTCGTACGTGTAGCTCTTCTCCACGAGCGGGGTCCTGTCCCGGATGACCTGCCGTGCAGTGGGGTAGGTGGAGACGTCGAATTCTGTTCCGAATTGGGAGATGTCAGCGTCATCGATCTTTTCGCCGGCGGCCCGCCGTGCAAGGAGCGCGAGCACGTCCGCGTCCACGACATAGAGCGTCGTGTTCACGTTGTCGGTGGGCGCGAAAAGATAAACGTAGCGCACGAGCCTCTTGTCGGTGTCACGGATCCGGTTCAGCTCGTCGGACACGACGCGGTAGTCGTCGGAGAGCTCGACCGCCTGCATCTGCTCCGGGCTCAGGGTGGCACGCATGTTGGCAAGCAGGCGCCTCAGGGCGCCGCTGTCGACCAGGGCGCTGCCGATCCGCGTCAGGTTGCCGACCCTGCCCTGGAGATTGGTGAAGAGGGCGCGGTTCAGGATCTCATAGGAAGAGACGGTGAGGAGAGCGCTCACCAGCGCGCTGATCAGGAAAAAGGTCAGGGTGATCTTGAACCGCAGACCGTACGTCACACCTGAGCGGCGCTGCATCTGCTCCATCCCGTCCTCCTGTGCGCCACGGCGACGGGTTTCCTCGCCGTGCCGGCTATTCATGCTTTGCTCAAAAAAAGGCGGGCCTTTCGGCCCGCCCCGGCGTCTCTAGTAGACCGTCTTCCAGTCTTCGATATTGGTCTTGTCAAACTTGAACGGGGGCCCGAGCAGAACTTCGGTTCCGCCGTCCGCCGCCTTCGTGATGGTGTAATCACCAAGCCGCCCGGCCTTGAACTTGTCGCCGACCGCGCCGGTGATTGTGCCCTTCACGAGCGCCGTCCCGGTGTACGCTCCCAGGTACCCGACGTCGATCGGGTTCCAGAGGAACATGTACGGGCACGCGCCATTTTCGATGTAGGTCGCCATTTCGGACGGAAGCCCGAGGCCGGTGAGGAACACCTTGCCCTGGAGTTTCTTGTCCGTGAGCACCTTGCCCGCCGCCGCGATACCGACGGTGGTCGGTGCAATGATGACCTTCAGCTTCGGGAACGACTGCAGAAGACCCTCGGCCTCCGACACCGACTTGTCGCGGATGTCGTCACCGTAGGCGATCTTCACGAGGTTGAGCTTCGCGTACTTGGGATCCTGAAGATCCTTCTTCATGTAGTCGATCCAGAGGTTCTGGTTCGACGCCTGGCTCGTGGCCGACAGGATGGCGATGTCGCCTGCCCCGCCGGACATGTCGAACGCCGCTTCGACCAGCGTGCTGCCGATCTTCGCCGAGTCCGCCTGGTTGACGTGTGTCAGCCTGCTCGCCGGGTTGACCGCCGAGTCGAGGGAGAACACCTTGATACCGGCAGTCTTGGCCTTGGTCAGAACGGGCTGCAGAGCATCGAAGTCGTTGCCGACGATGCAGATCGCCGCCACCTTCTGCGAGATGAGCGACTCGATGATCTGGATCTGTGCCTCAGCCGTCGGCTGCGCCGGCGCCTGCAGGATTGCCTTGAATCCCTGCTCCTCGATGCCCGCCTTGAATCCGCTCATCTGCTTGTCGCCGTAGGGGTTTCCCGTGTTCTTGAACACGATGGCGTAGTCCTTGGACACGGGCTTTGCGCATGCGGCCATGAAGCCGATGACGGTCAGGGCGACGGCGACGAAGCCGACAATCCTGACAATTCGGGAAAACTCTCTCCTCATAAATCCTCCTCCTGGATTTCTTTTTCGCCCCGTGTCGGAGACACGGGACGTTTCTTTCTGTCAAGGAAGCCCACGTTGAGAACCAGCACGGAGACGATCAGCAGGAGCCCGACGACGATAAGCAGGTCCTGCGCCTGTATATTCACGAGCCCCAGCCCGTAATTCAGGAATCCGATGATGAATATGGCAAGCAGGGGACCGCCGATGCGCCCCTTTCCCCCCGCGGTGCTTACCCCTCCAAGAACGACCATCGCAATGACGTCAAGCTCGTAGCCCTGTGCCACGTTGGGACGCGTGCTGCCCATGCGGGAGCTGAGGAAGAGCGCCGTCACGCCCGCCATGAGCCCGGTGAGCACGCTGACGATGATGATAATGGAGCCGGTCTTCACGCCGGAGTAGCGGGACGCGGTGAGATTGCTCCCCATTGCGTAGATCCGGCGGCCGAAGCTCGTCCGGTGGAGGAGAAGCCCGAAGACCACCGCGCAGACGGCGAAGGCGATCACCATGATCGGAATGCCGCCGATGCTTCCCCAGCCAAGCGTGGAGTACCAGGTGGGGAACTTTCCCGATGCCTGGTTCTCCAGGATGAT
>PMDT01000187.1 GCA_003154555.1 Spirochaetaceae bacterium | reverse complement strand
AGGGCCCGGCAATCAGGACAACGCGGATGCTCTCCCTGTTCGCGTTGATGCGGTCAGCGATCTCCGCGATCTTCTTGTCCTGGAGGGCTTCTGCAACCTGCACGAACTCGTGGATGCCGCCGTCCCTTACCAGCTCATCGAGCCTTCCCACGGATTCGACGCGCAGGATCTTGCCCCAGTTCTTGTATTCGCGGTAGATGGAGAAGAGCACGGGATTTTCCACGAAAGGCCCGATCCGAATCGGGTCCTGCGCGGATGGATAGCGCAGGAGGAAGCCCGGCGGATACTCCATGATGCCGAACACAGATAAAAGGCCTGTGGAAGGAACAAGGGGAGCATGGCTCAGGTCCAGG
Source organism: Spirochaetaceae bacterium (assembly GCA_003154555.1). Classification (GTDB taxonomy): domain Bacteria; phylum Spirochaetota; class Spirochaetia; order SZUA-6; family Fen-1364; genus Fen-1364. The sequence continues at coordinate 6,064 of PMDT01000187.1, read as the reverse complement.
AATCCCTCGCACGCATTCACCGCAACGGTCGGGTCATTCCGGTTCTTCAGGAGGAGAAGCGTGTCGGGCTGGTTGTGTTTCTGGAAATAGGAGATGGCTTCCTGGTAAGAGAGGGACAGCGCGCCAATGGCCAGATCTTTCGTCACGATTGCCCGCATCTCTGCCTCGATCCGTGCAAGGTCCTCCCGCGAGACGTTGTCCTTCCCGTCAAAGTAGTAGAAGTACCCCTGCCCCAGCGAATGCCCTATCACGAGCCTTTTCCGGGGAAAGGTCCTGGTGGCCGCCATGGAGAGAAGGAAGCAGAGTGATCGACGGTAAATGGCCAGGCCTTGCGGACTGCCAACGTCTACGGCGGCGACGGTGCAGTTCACGGAGAGCCGATGCTGAAGGGATACCACCTCGTTGTTCACGAGTGCGGCGACCATGGGCAGGCTCGAGGTCGGGAAGGAGGGGTGGCGCGCCGCCTCGCTCACGCTGGTCCCGGCAGGGTACTCCCTGGTCGCTCCGCCGGGGAAGCTGACGCGCACGTTCATGGCTGCCCTTTGACTTCCTTTGCCTCTTCCGGCAGGAGGACGCCCGTTATGGTGAGTCCTTCAGCATCCGACACCTGGATCTGGGGAGGATCTGCGAGCCTTTTCCCTTCCGGATCGAAAACGACTTTCACGATGGGACACCGAGGCTTGGCGGGGTCCGTCTTCACGACGACCCCCCTGCTGTTGTTCGAAAGCTGTACGGCTGTACCCACGGGATACACGGAGAGTGTATAGACCAGGGCTTTGAGGACTTTCTCATCGTAGAGCTTTCTGTTCTTCTGGGCGAGGTCCCTGATCGTTGCGTGGCCGTCGAGGGAGCCGAGCCGGAACGGACGCCGGGACACCATTGCATCGTAGGCGCAGACGACGCTGATGATAAGCGCGTAGTCGGTGATCTTCCCCGCCGTGAGGGCTCGCGGGTAGCCGGTGCCGTCGATCCTCTCGTGATGCTCAAGGGCCGCAAGCGCCACGTTCTCCGGCGCGGAAAAGCCCTTGAGGATGCGGTAGCCCAGAAGGGTATGCGCCATCATGGCCTTGCGCTCTTCCGGGCTCAGGCTTTTCGATGAGCGCTGCAGCTCGGACGGGAGCTTCATCATGCCGATCTCGTGGAGGATGCACGCATTGCCCAGCTCGATGAGCCGGTGCGGCGGGCTCTTCAGGTAGTCGCCGATTGCGAGGGCGAGGATGGTCGTATTGACCGAATGGGTGATCATGTACCGTTCGCCGTCCGCGCTCGTGTCCAGGAAGCGCAGCAGGTAATCCCTGTTGTCGTGGACCATCTGCATGGCTCTTTTCACCCAGTCGGTGACCTGGCCGAGACTCAGCAGGTTCTCCGCCGCATATTTCGCGAACAACCCGGTGATGAATGCCGTAAACTCGCCGTGGAACTTCTGCGCCGCGGTGACCTGCTCGCCGTCACGGATGTCCTCGTCGATGGTCTGGGTCGCCACGGCCGTCGAGCTCGCGCCCGAGAGGTAGCCGGGCACATCCTTCGCCCTTCCATCGGAGAAGACCTGGAGGTATCTCCACTTCTGGAGACGCTTCACGAGGTCCGGCGTGATCGGCGAGTCAGGCGTGAGAAGTATGTAATTCTTGTCCAGGTACACCGGCTGGTCGAAATACGTGCTGGGTACAAGGCCCGCGAGTGGTATGCCCTTCATGTTCTCCGATCTTTCGGGTTTTTCCGGGCCTCCCCTTTGACGGGCGATCCCGTTTTCCCTACTATGTCACCCTTATTATTATAGGAGAATCTCATGAAAATGAAAGCCATATTTATCGTCCTGAATGCGGCACTCGGCGCCGCTTTCCTCGTGATATTCTTCGCCCCCCTCGTCCTTTTTGGAAGCGATTGGTTTACGATCACGTGGGCGCGGACATGGCCCATCGCCATCATTTTCGTCGTCACGCTCGGCAGCGTGGACACCTACTTTCTCCTCAACTGGACGCTCTTCAAGGGTCTTGAGAAGGAGGACTGGGCGTCGGTGGCAGGGACGCTGGAGCACAGGATTTTTCGCGGCGGCCCGGTGATGGCCTCCAATGTGCGTATCCTTCTCAATACCTACCTCGTCACGTCCAATACCGAAGGCATCGTGGCGCTCGAGGCCTATCTCCAGAAGAAGAAGGCCACCCTCGTCCCGAAATTCGGGCTCGCCTTCGGCATCCCCCATCTGCTGTCGAAAGATACGGCCGAAGCGGAGCTTTTCTTCCGCACCCTCCTTACGCGGCCCCGGCTCACTGACCGCGATTGGGTGAAATGGAATCATGCGTTCAGTCTCCTTCAGCTCAAGAAGACGGAGGATGCGCGGCAGCGCCTGGACGAGCTTTGCGAAAAGGTCTCCGACCCCATTCTCATCCTGCTGTCTCTCTATCTGCTCGATGTCCTGGCCCGCAACGATTCCTCCCTGGAGGCGAAAGTGTCCGCGCGGCGCGCCGCGCTCAAGGCGCGCTACTCACCCGCTCTTCTGCAAAAGGCCATCGAGAAATCGAGCGCCAACATGCAGGTCATCGTGCTTTCACGGCTTCTACAAGACGCCGCACAATGGCTGTACGCCACCGGGAATCCGGTACCCGCTTCGCAGGAAGTTCACTAGCCCGGCCACACCGGCCACGGTACGCCGTGGCATTTGCGGCCGCCGCGCGTGGAGGGGCAGTGGCACCTACGAGAAAAGGTTCCGCTTCTCACCGAGTGTGACGTATCCGAAATCGTTCAGCACGTGGATCAGCACCGGCGCCCAGATGCTCTGCGACCAGTAGAAGCTGAGGCAGCAGAAGACGCCCAGCAGGCCTGCGCCCAGCCAGACGACCTGCCTGCGGGAGGAGACGACGGCGATCATCGTCGACAATGCCGTGGCGATGATCACGGCCGTGAATGTTCCCCAGATCGACGCGAGGACCATGAAAAAGACTCCGCGGTAGAAGAGCTCTTCGCCAGGCACCTGGAACAGCAGAATCACCAGTTGTGACGCGACGAATCGTCGGGTCACAATGAATCGACTCCTGAACACGCCCCTGTTCCAGACGAGCTGAAAAACCAGGAACGCGGCGCCCACGCCGGCACCCGTGATGAGGCCCGCGGGCGTCGGCCGCAGGGCATCGGGCTGCAGCGATGCGAGGATCGCCACGCCGAATGCAAGCTGCGCCACCCGGACGATGGAATCGATCACGAGGTTTTTGAAGGAATAGGGGAGTGCGAACATGTGGATGAGAAGGCCGACGGAAAGGATCGAGAGATCGAGCACGCCTACCGCCGACGGGACGCGCGCCGCGCATTGCCGCGGCGTTCACAGGGACGTTCCATCCGACTGTCTATATCCGTTTCGAGGCTCCTATGCAAGTGCGGGCCGGGAGAGTTCCGTCTCTTGCGTTGACACCGTGTCGGGCCGGCGTGTAGGATCATCGCGGTTTCGCTCATGAAGCATACAGGCCACGTGAGGTCACGGCAGAAGGTTCTCATGCAACGCTTGCGCCGGCCGTGCGCCTCGTCCCCTGCAGGGCCGCGGTGAAAAGGAGGACCGTCCTCACATTCATCGTTCTGCCCGTGCTGCTCGTCGCCGCCCTGCTCGCCGCGGTGGGCATCGGTGCCGTGCGCGTGGCCCCCGCCTCCCTGATTCGATTCCTGCTGCACGAGATCGGCTTCCACTCTGTCGCCCTCCCCGATTCCCGCGACATCACGATCCTGCTGCTCCTCCGCCTGCCGCGCGTGCTCGCTGCAATGCTCGTCGGATCGGGGCTCGCCGTCTGCGGCGTGGTGATGCAGGGGCTTTTCCGCAATCCCATGGCGAGCCCTGACGTGCTGGGCATTTCGGCGGGGAGCAGTCTCGGTGCCGTCGTCTCGATTGCGACCGGCCTCGCATCACGATCGCTCCTGACGCTCCCCGCCTGCACGATTGCAGGGGCCTTCCTCTCCGCGGCGTGCATTTACCTGCTGTCCACGTCGCGGGGAACCACGTCGCTCCTGTTCATCATCATCGCCGGCATGGCCATCTCGTCCCTTTTCAGCGGGCTCACATCGGCGCTCCTTTTGTTCTCACGCGAATACGAGGTGAGCCAGTTCATCTTCTGGACCATGGGAGGCCTGGACGGCCGCGGCTGGCAGCACCTGCTCTTTTCTGCCCCCGTCCTCGTGCCGGGCATGATCACGTTGTCTTTTTTCGCCCGGGAGCTGGACCTGCTCTCCCTCGGGGAGGAGGGAGCGCTTTCCCTCGGCATGCATGTGGAGAGAATGAAACGTCTCCTGCTCGGCCTGACTGCTGTCATCACGGGCGTCGCAATAGCCGTGGCAGGGCCCGTCGGGTTCGTCGGTCTGCTCGTCCCGCACCTGATGCGGTTCATCGTCGGCTCGGGTCATCGCACCCTCGTCCCGGCCTCCGCGCTGGGCGGCGCGCTTTTCCTCGTGCTCTGCGACCTGCTGGGCCGGTCCATCGCCCCGCCGTATGAGATCCGCGTCGGCATCATCACGGCCATCCTCGGCAGCCCGTACCTGCTCAGCCTGATCGTCCGCATCCAGCGCCGCGGCGCACGGGGAGCGGCATGAGCAACGCCCTCCTCCAGGCGCGCGGTGTCGGCTGGCGCGTGGGCGCGCTGCCTATACTGACGGACGTCGACCTCGACGTGGGTCGCGGCGAGCTCGTCGGAATCATCGGTCCGAATGGCGCGGGAAAGACGACGCTCCTGCGGATACTCTGCGGCCTGCTGCGCCCGTCTTCCGGCGCGGTGTGGTTGGACGGCAGGGAGATCGGGACGATCGAACGCCGGAGCCGGGCGCGCAGCATCGCTTTCATGAGCCAGGAGACCTCCGCATCATTCCCGTTTCGGGTGATGGACGTGCTCCTCATGGGGCGCTACCCGCACCTTCGCCGTTTCGAGCCGGAGACAGCCGATGACCGCGACAGGGCCCGCCGGATGCTGTCGTATGTCGGCCTGCTCGGGCTGGAGGAGCGGAGCTTCGCCGAGCTTTCCGGCGGAGAAAGGCAGCTCGTGCTGTTTGCAAAGACCCTCGTCCAGGATACTGACGCGGTGATTCTCGACGAACCCAGCTCGAGTCTCGACATTCGCCACCAGGACAGGATCTTCTCCATGGCGCAGGAGCTCGCGCGCGAAAACCGGGCCGTCATCACCTCGGTGCACAATCTCGGAGTCGCCGCGCAATATTGCAGCAGGCTCGTTCTCCTGGATCGCGGGAGCGTCGCGGCGGCGGGCCGGCCCGAACAGGTGCTGCGCACCGATATCCTCGACCGCGTTTACGGGATCCGCACGCTCGTGTCGCCTAACCCGGTCACCGGGAGCATGACCGTCTCGGTCATCCCCTGGCGCGCCGGGGTCACGGGAAGCCGCATCCACCTGATCGGAGGCGCAGGATCAGCGGTCAACCTCACGCGGGAGCTGTATCGCCTCGGCTGTGAGCTGTCGGGGGGGATCGCGCACGAATACGACTCGGACGAGAAGCTCTGGAAGAGTCTCGGCATTCCCTGCGTCACCGTCGGCGCCTTTTCCAGGATCACCGACGAGCAGGTGACGGAAGCGGCAGCCATGGCGCAGGCGGCCGACCTGACGGTGCTCTGCGCATTCCCTGTCGGGCCCGGCAACAGCGGAAACCTGCACCTTGCCGCCCGGGCGCGCCGCCTGGTCGTCATGGACCCCGGGCCGGAAGACGCACCCCGAACCTTTTTCTCCGAGGAAGGCAGGGCGCTTTTCGAAAAGGTCTCGGCGCGCGCCGCGCTTCTTCGTTACGAGGAAGTTCTGAAGCTGATCGAGCGTGGGTCGGATGGCCCGGGGGACGCGGCGGAACGGGACGGGTAGTCGCCGTCAGTCGGCGGCGGCGGGTGAGGTGGTTCAGTCTCCGAGCTGTTTCTCCTGGTACTCCAGGAACTTGTCGATCGGCTCATTGTCCGCCAGGTAGCCCAGCTCCATCGCGATCTCGCCGAACAGGCGGGCGTCGCCCGACTGCTGGTGGTTGATCACGACAGTGACCTGCGTGGCCGACAAGGCCCCGATCCCGACCAGGTATTCCCCGATTTTCTCTGCCATAGACC
>PMDT01000329.1 GCA_003154555.1 Spirochaetaceae bacterium | reverse complement strand
GACCTTCTGCTTTTCCGGATTGCCCGCGTATTTATCGGGATGGTACTTCATCATCAGGCTCTTGTAGGATTTTTTCACCACCTCGACGTCCGCGCCGAACGGCACCTCCAGGTTGACGTAGTCCTGTCGCAGCCCCGGGTCAGGCGGCCGCTGTTCCTTCTTTGTCGATGTGCGCTGGCGCGACGAGGATGAGGTCGAGCTCTTTCCCGTCCGCATGTAGTCGTCCAGCTCCTCCCATGCCTCCTTGAGGTCCGGGTCGCGGAAGCCTCCGCCCGCGCTTGCGTCTGGCCTGCGCGTGGCGTCGTTCCCGTCATCGCCGAAGAGGGAGCGAAAAAACCCCGCAAGCCTGTCGGCAAAGTTGTCCACTGCGCCTACACCTTCTTTCGCCCGGCAAAATCATACGTGCCGGTGAAGACATAGCCGGCGGGACCGGTCAGCCAGATGTGGTTGTCGCCCTCCTCCCACTGCAGGAAGATCTCCCCCGCGTCCAGGTGCACAAAAAGCTCCCTTTCTGCGAATCCGTTCACCACGGCGGCAACGAGCGCGGCAGCGGCGCACGCGCAGACATCACCCGGCGATTCCCCGTCAGCCTCCCACATGCGCAGGCGCATTTCCTCCCGCGACGAAACCTGTGCAAACCCGATCCCGGTGCCGTCGGGAAAATCCGGCTGGGACGCAATGGTTCGCGCGGTCTTGCGCAGGGGGAACGAGAAATCGGGCACGAACATCATTGCGTATGGATGCCCCAGCGAAATCGGGGTGTACGTGACCGACCTGCCCTCCACGAGCAGCGTCCGGGTGAATGAGTCGCGCAGGCTTTCCCTGATCTCTGCCGTCTTTTCCCCGCTGAAAGGCATGCCCATGTCGACGCGCACATTCGCGCTGTCGATGATCTGCACGCAAAGGCGCGCCCCGCTGGAATCCAGCTGGAACTCACCGGCGCTGACCGCCCCGGAATCGGACGCATACCGCGCGGCGCAACGTGCCGCGTTGCAGGAGACGGCGCCTTCATCGCCGTCGGGGTCGAAGCTGCGGACGGGAAGCACATTCTCCAGCGCCTTTTCCAGCACGAGCAGGGCGTTGCCGCCGACACCGGCGTGACGATGGAGGATGCGACGGGCGAGCTGCGGCAGGCGCGTGCCCGCCTGGGTGGGGATCTTCCGCCCGTCCAGGAGGACGATGTCGTCTCCGCAGCCCTGCATCTTCAGGAAGTCGATCTCCATCCGGACAACGCTACCCCGGGGCCGCGCCGCGTGGCAAGTGATTGCCGCCCCCGCGCGGAGTACCGCGCTAGGGGAAGAACTCCTGGTGCAGGTTGCGCACCGATTCCTCCATCTTGTCCGTCGGCACGACCAGGGAGAGGTTGATGTCCGATGCCCCCAGGGAGATCATCCGCACGGGGGTTCCCTTGAGAGAGGAAAACACGCGCGCGAGGAACGCCGTGTCCTTCCAGAGATCCTGCCCGACGAGGCAGACGATCCCCTTGTCGTTTTCCACGCCCACGGTGCCGATCTCCGAGAGGTCCCGCGCGATTGATTCTACCGCCGCCGCGTTGTCGATTGTCACGGAGACCGAGACTTCCGACGTTGCGATCAGGTCGACTGCCGTCTGGTATTTTTCAAATATCTCGAAGATGCGGCGCAGGAATCCATAGGCCAGGAGCATGCGCGACGAGCTCACGCTCACCAGCGTGATGCCTTTCTTGCACGCGATAGCCTTCAACCCGATGCCGGGGATGCTGGGCACGATGCGCGTGCCTTCCTCTGCCGGCTTGAACGTGTTCTTGACCCAGACGGGGATGCCCAGATTCACGGCGGGCTGGATGGTGGACGGGTGGATCACCTTGGCGCCGAAATAGGCGAGCTCAGCGGCTTCCCGGTAGCTCATTTTTTCGATCGTACGCGCATTCTTCACGATGCGGGGGTCGGAGGTCATGATGCCGGTGACGTCGGTCCATATCTGGACCTCTTCGGCGCGCAGGGCTGCCCCGATGATTGTCGCGGAATAGTCGGAGCCGCCCCGTCCGAGCGTCGTGGTCGCGCCGCCTGTCGTGGAGGCGATGAAGCCCTGCAGGATCGCCATCGTGCCGGGGCGGGGGCGGACCCGTGCGGTGACGAGCTTCTGCGTGAGGTCTTCCAGGGGCACGGCAGCGGTGAAGGAGTCATCCGTCTTGATGACGTCACGGGAATCGATCAGGTCAGCATCGATGCCGCGTTCGTGTGCCCGGTGTGCGAGGATGACCGTGGAGAGCCTTTCACCGAAGGAGAGGACGGTATCGTTGCTGCGCTTGGACCATTCCTTGAGCATCGCGAGCGCCTTCATGATCGACTGCATTTCGGACAGGACCGCCGTCAGGTCGGCGAGGCAGCGCGCGAGATTCTCCCCCGTGAGGAAGGACTTGGCGCAGGTCATGTGCCGCTCCTGGATCGCGGCGCGGATGCGCTCCGCCTCGGACTCTTTTCCTTCCCCGACGAGCTGCGCGATCTCCTGCAGCTGATCCGTCACCTTGGACATGGCCGAGGAGACGACCACCGGCGCCCGCTGGATCTGCCCTGCGGCGATGGTAAGCGTGGCGTCCATCATTTCGGCGTTCTGAACCGATGTGCCTCCGAACTTCAGCACGATCATACCGATGCCATCTCCTTTTTCAGAAAATGGGCGCCGGGCGCCCGCTTTCTCGCTGTTCCCGACAGCTACCATATCGCCGCCGCTCTGTCAATTCGTTTTATGCGCACCGTGCATAAACTTGCAGCAGAAGCTCCCTTGCCATTTTCGAGCACGCGGGGATAATCACAGGCTGGCATGCGAATCCAGATCATCGGTCCCGGCGCCATGGGCACTCTTCTCGGTGGGCTCCTCAAGCTGAAGGGTCACGACGTCGGCCTGCGCGGCCGCACGGCGCCCACCGGTGCGGCAGGGACCTTGCGCGTCACGCTGCCTGACAACTGGCTCCTGATCGACGGGTGCCAGCGCCTGGGCCCCGAATCTCCGGCCGATGAACCGGACCTCATCATCATGACCCTCGGGCGGCATCACATGCATGCACTGCGGCGGCCGGATCTCGCCCGTGTCATTGGAACCGGGGATTGTCCCATCGCCGTCTTCAACGCCGACCCGGTCGAGATGGAACGCCTCGCCGTGCCTCCGGAGAGGCTTCGTCACTGCATCAGCCTGCTGTGCGCGGTGAAGCTCCAGGACGACGACGTGGAGCTCATGACGCCCGCCCCCGTGCTGCTCCATGAGAAGTCGCCGCTTCTCGCCGGCCTGTTCAAGCAGCTCGCGGGATTCGGCTTCCGCTCCGTTGCCGTCGACGATGCCGGGCCATTCCTGAGCTCGCTGCTCCTGGCGCAGCTCCTCTTTCTGCCGGTTGCCATGTGCAACACGACGCTCGCCTGCTTCCTCTCGTTTCCCGAAGGGCGCGAGCTTGCCCATCTCATGCTGGAGGAAGGCATCTCCGCGATGCAGAGGGCGGGACTTTCCATGGCGGCCCTACCGGCCATGGATCCTCGCGAGCTCATGGCGCGCATCGAAAAAAAGCCTGAATCCTGGAGCGGCTCAGGCGCCCTGCCGGACAGGTCCTACAACCCGGTGCTGCAGAGCATGCTGAGAGGCAGGCCAACGGAAGCCGCGCAGGTGAACAAGAAAATCGTTGATATCGCGTCATCGGCAGGGCTGCACCTGACCTGGAACTGGCGTATTCTCCAGAAGGCGGGAAGGGTGTCGGGCGTCGGCTTCTTCCAGAACCCGGGAGATCTTCTCCGTTCGCTCGCCTGAGGAGGTCGATATGGACGTGGAGACGATGGTCAAGCTCTCCTCCGCGCGCGAAGCGCTGCAGGCGCGCTGCCGGACGCGGCCGCGCATCGCGGTGATCCTCGGTTCCGGTCTCGGCGAGTTTGCAGCAGGCGTGGAGGGAACCGAGGTGGCGTTCGCGGATCTTCCCGGATTTCCCCGGCCGACCGTGGCCGGTCACGCAGGGAAGTTCATCATCGGGGAGCATGTCGCCGTCATGGCGGGAAGGATCCACTACTATGAAGGCCATTCCCCGGGTGACGTGGTGCTGCCTGTTTTCCTCCTGCACAGCATGGGTGTGCGGACGCTGGTCGTGACAAATGCGGCCGGCGCCGTCAATCGGTCATACAAACCAGGTGACCTCGTCCTTATCCGCGACCACGTCAACTTCATGGGCGTCAATCCGCTTCGTGGACCGAATCCTTCCGGATTCGGTCCACGTTTCCCCGACATGACGACCTCCTACGCGCCCGAATTGCGCGCGCTTGCGCGCTCCGTGTCCAGGACTCCGCTTGCCGAGGGGGTCTATGCCGCGTTTTCGGGTCCTTCGTACGAGACGCCGGCGGAAATCCACATGCTCGAGGTCATGGGTGTGGATCTTGTTGGCATGTCGACCGTGCCGGAAGTGATCGCCGCCTCCTATCTCGGCATGAAGGTGCTGGGGATTTCGTGCGTGACGAACATGGCCGCCGGCATCCTCGACCAGCCCCTGGACCATGCAGAGGTGATCGCGCGCGGCAAAGAGGCGGGGCCGCGATTCGTCAGGCTGCTCTCCGACGTCATCGATCGCCTGGAGCCAACCGGTTGAGGGCTGAGCAGCGCCTTTCGGCGCGGGTCATCGAGGAGATACGGGAGGCCATTGCGGATGCCGACGGGAACGAAGTGTTCCTGGTCGGCAGCCGCGGCGAGGACGGAAAAGTCACGGCAGTGACCGTCGGGGCGCGGGGGAATGAGGAGGCGGTGCCGGTCCTGGGACCGCACCTGGGCTCGGGCGACGTCGTCCTGCACAATCACCCTTCGGGTGGAACCCGCCCTTCTCATGCCGATCTCGCCATTGCCTCGCGGCTGGGCAACCAGGGCATCGGCTTCTACATCGTGGACAACGACCTTTCCGAGGTCTACGTCGTGGCAGAGCCGGTTGAGGCGCAGGAGATCGTTCCGCTCGACGTCGATGCACTGGCAGCGGACCTGGGACCGCACGGCGCGCTCAGCCGCATTTATCCGCTTTTCGAAGAACGCTCCGCCCAGGTGGGCATGCTGCGCCAGGTCTGCGACGCCTTCAACAACGACGAGATCTGCGCGGCGGAGGCAGGCACCGGAGTAGGTAAGTCGCTTGCCTACCTCATTCCCGCAATCGCCTGGGCGGTCCACAATGGCGAGCGCGTTGTGGTTTCCACGAACACCATCAATCTCCAGCAGCAGCTCATGGAGAAAGACATCCCTCTTGCCAAGAAAGTGCTCGAAGAGGACCCGAAGGTCGTGCTCGTCAAGGGGCGCGGCAATTATCTCTGCCCGCATCGCCTGAATGAGGCCCTGGATGAGATGAGCCTCTTCGAGGAGCGCGACCCCGACCTTCTCTCCATACGCGAATGGGCCCGAACAACAGAAACCGGCAGCAGGACGGATCTGTCTTTCTATCCGACCGAGGAGACCTGGTCCAAGGTCTGCTCCGAGGCCGATGCATGCCTGGGGCTGCGCTGCGGTCAGCGGGAGGGCTGCTTCGTGCTGAAGGCGCGCCGGCAGGCATCCTCGGCGCAGATCATCATCGCCAACCACCACCTGCTTTTTGCCGATCTTGCCTTTCGGCTGGCAGGTCCAGGCTTCGATGACCCCGCCGTGCTCCCGCCATTTCGACGGATCATATTCGACGAGGCGCATAATGTAGAGAAGGCGGCCACTTCATTCTTTTCCAAGAGCTTCTCCCGGTTCATGATCCTTCGTTTCCTGGGTCGCCTGCACCGGAAGCGCAAAGGCAAGACCACAGGGCATTTTCCGGCACTTTCCCGGCTTCTCGGGGACCCTGGCCTCTCAAAACGGGTACCTGGCCTTATATATGCGGTGCAGGAAAAGGCTGAAGAGCTGGACACTGCCGTGCTGGGGCTCCTGGACAAGCAGAGCGAGCTGCTCCTGGACGCCGGGACGATGCCGGACTTCCGAGCCTCTGCTGCCGACGCCCTGGCAAACCTTTCGGTTGCGATCCGGGATCTCGCGGAAGCCTTCGACGATGTATTCGAGAAGGTCGAAGCCCTCGGCGTGGGCAAGCCGAAACAGACAGACTCCCTGCAGGAGACAATGATCTGGGACTGCCGTGTGCAGCTTTCCCGGCTCTCGGGCGTCGCCGATATCTGCGACCGATTCAAAAGCCAGCAGATCGGCGCCAACGACATTTTCTGGCTGGAGTCCCTGGCAAGTCGTCGCTCCCCGCGGGACGAAGGGGAGCGCAGCGTCCGGCTCGTCATCACGCCTCTTGAAATCGGGCCTCTCATGAAGGAAGCAGTTTTCGAGCCCATACGGACAGCCGTCTTCACGTCGGCCACGCTGACCGTCGCGGGAAGCTTCTCCTTCTGGGCGGGCCGTATCGGCCTGAAAGAGGGGGAAGGGAGGGAGCCGGTATTCAGGTCCTTCCCGTCGCCCTTCAACTACCGGGACCAGGTGCTGCTCGGCGTTCCCACCGATGCACCGGCACCCGATTCGCCACGGCATGGCGAATTCCTCGGCCGGTTCATCGCGAAGGCGCTCGTCGCCAGCCACGGCGCGGGGCTCGTGCTCTTCACCTCCTACAGCCTGCTGCGCGAAGTTTCCACCGCGGTCCAGCCGGAGCTCTCGCGCGCGGGCATCCGGCTCATGAAGCAGGGCGATGACGACCGCGCGCGTCTCCTCGATTCCTTCCGTGCCGAGCGCTCGAGCGTTCTGTTCGCGACAGATTCGTTCTGGGAAGGAGTCGATGCGCCGGNNATGGCGGCCATCGAGGAGCGGGGGGGCAATCCCTTTGGCGAGCTTTCCCTGCCGGACGCGGTGGTCCGCATGCGCCAGGGCTTTGGCCGTCTCATGCGCCGCCACGATGACACGGGTGTCGTTCTCATCCTGGATCCACGCACGGTCACGAAACCCTATGGGTCGGTTTTTCTGGAAAGCCTGCCGCAGACCCAGCGATGTATTGCGCCCGCGGCGGAAGTGATGAAAGCGGTGAAGGAGTTCTTCGGGCAATAAAAAAGGGAGGGCATGGCGCCTTCCCTTCGTGTTTCAGCCGGATTAAAACTACTCTACTTTGGCCAGGATATCGGTTGCTTTGAGGA
>PMDT01000029.1 GCA_003154555.1 Spirochaetaceae bacterium | reverse complement strand
CCACCGTGTGGTGGCGATTGCAGACGGCGGTCTGTGCCATCTGGGCCAGCATGGCAAGCGTGTAGCGCAGCAGGAGATGCTGGAACGCTCCTGCGCGGCTGAACTCCTGCTTCAGGAGCTGTCCTTTGAGCCTGTAACCGTGGCCTTCACTTTGCACGACGGCCCTGTTCGGCATGGTGTCGCCGCCCATGAACAGGGCGATTCCCACGATCCCTTCATTGCCGACGACAGCGATTTCCGCGGAGGCGCCATTTTCCAGCTCGTACAACAGCGACACGATCGCTGTCGTGGGGAAGTAGACATGATTCAGTTGATCTCCGGACTCGTAGAGCGCCTTGCCAAGCGGCAGCGGGACGAGCTCCAAGGAAGGGAAAAGACGCTGGGTTTCCGATTCGGGGAGCACATTGATCAGGTGGTTGCTCCGCGGATTGTCAAAATCGCGCGAAGCCTTTTTCAAGGGCAATCGGAGACCTCCTCGATCGATCTTCGGGCCACTCTTTTGCGCAACCTTAATATAGTGAACAAATCGACACGAAAGGGTCAAGGCTCCCTCATCCTGTACCTGGACACTTTCAATGTGTGTGTTTCCGCACAGAGCGCGCCGGATCCCATGCCTATCTTCGTTTCATGCGGGCGCGAACACGCGTGGAGAGCCCGGGGCTTCCACCACCGGCCGCACGAGGGAGAGAACCATGAACAACGATCAGGTCGAAGGCCGCATCGATACAGCCAAAGGCAAAGTCAAAAAAGCAGTGGGCAAAGCTGTTGGCAATAAGAAACTGGAAAAAGAAGGCGTGGATGAGAGCGCGCATGGAAAAGCCCGGGCGAAGTTCGGCGACGTGATGAACGTCATCGAGAAATAGCGGCGTCGTAATCGAACGTGACCTGTCTCGTGCAGGGACGGGTAGTGGGGGTCATAATGACAGGTATCTTGAAGTTCCGTTTTTCGCTGGCCATTGCGGCCATCGCGTTTTTTTGCGTCATTCCGGCATGGGCGGATCCGCCTTCCCAGGTAGGCAGGTTAAGCTCCATCAGCGGCGCGGTGTCCATTCGACCGGCGAGCCTCAATGACTGGGGCCCGGCCGCGCTGAATTATCCCCTGACAGCGGGGGACGATCTCTGGGCCGACGTGGACGCGCGCGCCGAGGTGCACGTGCGTTCCGCTGCGATCCGGCTTGCCGGCTCCACGGAGTTCTCATTCGTCAACCTGGACGACAACATCGTTCAGGTGTCCGTGTCCGAAGGAACGATCAGCGTCAACCTGCGGACGCTCGACCAGGGAGCGATGTTTGAAATCGACACGCCAAATGCCACGGTATCCTTGATATCCGCCGGAAGCTACCGCGTCGACGTCAATCAGAACGAACAGACCAACGTCACCGTGCGCGCCGGCAGGGCCGACGTGACGGCAGGACAGGATGTCTACACCGTCTCCGCCGGGCAAACGTCAGTGATCGCCGGCGTGGACGCCATCAGCTATTACGTGACGTCCGCCCCCAGGATGGACGAGTGGGACTCGTGGTCACTGGCCAGAGACCGCCGGGATGACCAGGCAGCGGCAACCCAGTATGTCTCGCGCGACATGATCGGGTACGAAGATCTCAATGAGAGCGGGTCCTGGCGCGTCGTGCAGGGGTATGGGCAGATATGGACCCCGTCGCATGTTTCCTCGGACTGGGCGCCGTACAGGTCCGGTCACTGGACCTGGGTTGCCCCCTGGGGTTGGACCTGGATTGATGACGCCTCCTGGGGCTTTGCACCCTTCCACTATGGTCGCTGGGCATACCTGGACGCCCGGTGGGTGTGGATTCCCGGTGCCGTCGCTGCGCGCCCCGTCTATGCGCCGGCGCTCGTCGTGTTTGTCGGCGGAGCTTCGTGGACGCCGGCCGGGGGTGATGGCATCGGCTGGTTCCCTCTTGGTCGGGGCGAAGTGTATATCCCTCCGTACCAGGTCAGCACGGCCTACGTGCAGAGAATCAATGTCACCTCCGTCGTGAATATCAATGTGCAGGTCATCCAGAACTTCAATTCTTCCCGGGTCGTCTATGCCAATCGCGCCGCTCCCCGCGCGGTGACGGTCGTGCAGCGGCAGGCATTTTCCCAGTCGCGTCCCGTGGGAAGCGCTCAGCTTTCGATTTCTTCCGCCGAGCTCACGCGGGCCCCTCTCATGGGGATGACGGCAACCATTGCGCCCCAGCAGGCGAGCATCATCGCGACGCCGGCTGCTTCGCGTGCTCCCGTTGCCCAGCCGGCCCGTGACGTGCTGGCACGCCCGGTCTTCTCGCGAACGGCGCCACCGGCTGCGCCGGTTCCCTTTGTCCAGCAGCAGAAGCTTCTCGCGGCCCGGCCGGGACAGCCTGTCGATCCTTCGGCGCTTTCCGATCTGCAGATAACCCCGCAACCTGCTCCTGTCGTCGTGAAGGTCGTCAATCCCGCGACGCTCAACAGGCCGACGGTCGCGGTGCTGAAGACCCCACCGCCGGCGGCACCCGCGGTCGTGAAGGCCGCCACGCCCGTGGCTCCCAACGATTCGAGGAACGCGGCCGCGCAGCCGAACGCAATGAAGGCAAGCCCGAAGGGCGCAGTCGCCAACAGCCAGGCGAGCGCCAGCGCCGCGGCTCTCATCGCGACGCTCAAGACACGGACGATACCGAATGCTGATCAGGCGTTGGCGAATGCGCGGAAAGTGGCCGGGATCAAGCTCGACATCAACGCGACCGCCCAGCAGCTTACTGTACAAAAAACGGCGCTTGCGCGCGCGGAAAAGGAAATGTCCGACAAGAACTATGCCCAGGCGCTGCAGGATGCCACGGCCGTGCAGCAGCAGGTCGATGCCATCGTCCAGCGGATACAGGCGGCGACACAGGCCGGGGCGAATGTCCGCCGGTAATAGAGGAGAAGCCATGAAAAAGTATCTGGCGCCAGCGATCCTGCTTCTGGTCGCGTGGGGCGCTTTCGCGGTCGGACCGCAGAACCTGGGAAGCTCGCATGCCGTGAACGGGTACGATCACCATGACATGACGATATCCGTGTCGGTGAGCGGAGGGGAAGCGGGGAAGCTCTTTCTGAACGCGGGGCACAGCTATCCGCTCCTGTTCTCCGAGAGGGACAGGCTCGTCAGCCTCATCCAGGCCGCGGCCCGGAAGGTCGATATCGCCATTGCCAACAAGACGACGATATCCATCCGACAGGAGATCGGCAGCTTTTACACCGACAGTGCAGCGCTCGTGAGCGTCTCATTCGAGACCGACGGCTACGGGGCGTCCAATACGATCGTGCGGATAAACGGTGACGGAAGCAACGCGATCCTTCAGCTCGACAAGAAGGACGGCCAGGACATCATCCACATGCTGTCAAATCTTGTCGACGACTTCCAGGGTCAGGAAGCATTGTTCAAGTAGGTCCGCCGCATCATCGCGCACGCGGTGAGGAATCTCACGGCACAAACGAAGGGTCATCTCCGCGAACGGAGATGACCCTTTTTTCACGACCGCGTTTCGTTTGAAGCTAGAACCAGATCCTGAAACCCAGCGCGGGCTGGATTTCGAAGTTGCCCGCGTACACGCCGCTGTTTGTAATGGGAACCCAGGCAGGTGCCAGCTCGAGGAATATCTCAATGAGCTGACCCGCGGGCCAGATCTGCAGCGCAAAAGGCGCGCGCACTCCGAGGGCGAAGCTCGTTGCCGGCTGAACGAGCACAGCCATGTATCCGCCGAGGCCTATGTACCAGTCGAGCCCGGTCACGAAGTTACCGTGGAGCAACCAGTAGTCGATCTTCAGATCCAGGCCGAAATCTCCGCTGCTCGCGAACCCGCCAATCGCGAAATGGAGGGGTATGTCTGTCAGATGCAGGGTGAGCATGCCACCCCAGCTGCTGAAGTTGCTGGAAGAAAGCTCGGCGCCGATTGCAAGTCCCGCTCCCTTGGCGGCAAACGCTCCCGTCGTGACCGTCAGCAGGATGACGAGCGCGAAACCCAATTTTCTTTTCATTGACTCTCCTTCTGTGCGGCGTTTCCCGCACCCCTTATGATTACACAGGGATCCTCCGCCGTTCTGTGCGGTACCAAACGCAGGCGGTATGCAGGGGCCGGCAATTCTCACCCTTCGGTGCGCCACCGAACAGAATTGTGATGCCGGGTCACGTACTATTTTATCGAGCGTCGGCGCAGCATCGCCACCATGCGGTGATCTCCACGACGGCTACATCCTCGGTGTGAGCGGCAAAAGAGGTGAGCGTGCAAAAAGAAGGGGCATCGATAGAGGGGCAGGACCGGACGGTCGCCTGGCGGTCCGGACTTGCCGGCTTTGTTCCGAAGCTTGTCTATGTGCTCTCGGGAGGCGCTCCCATGGGGCTGTGCCATCTCGGGATGATCGAGGCCTTGGAGAAAAGAGGCTTCCGGCCCGACTACGTCGTCGGGACGTCCGCGGGATCGCTCGTCGGGGCGTTGTACAGCCATTTCGGCAATGTGCCGGGAGTCTGCGGGCGGATCGAATCTGTCCTTGCCTCGGATGAGTTCGACATGTTCGAACGAAAGTATTTCGGGAAAGCGCAGCTCCTGGAAGGTCACGTCCAGCGGGGGATAAAGCATTTTTTCACGGTCGTTTCCGAGACATTGGAAAAAAAGCCGCATCATGGCATCTCATTCGCCGCTGCAGCCATGATTGCCCAGAAGGACGTCGCGTCCCTTTTTACGCGAATATTCGATGGAATCACCTTCGACACCCTGAAGATCCCCTTCGCCACCGTCGCAGTCGATCTGTCCGACGGCGTCCCCGTTACATTTGCCTCCGAAAAACAGAGCGGCGGGCAGGGCTTTGCCTGGAGTGTTGCAGGGCCTGAAGGGCTCATCAAGGCCGTCATGGCTTCCTCCGCGATTCCCCTGCTTTTTCCCAGCGTCCAGCTGGGCGGGCATTTGTTCGTGGACGGGGGGGTCATGACCAACCTTCCCGTGCGGGAGGCCCGGCTGCTCCTGCCGGGACACATGCTGTTGCTCGCGGGGTTCGACGTCTCCTCACCCGTCGTGCCGAATGAAAACGATCCGTCCACGGCGTGCGCGCTCCGGCTGGTCGACCCGCCGGCAAGAAAAGCGCAGGCTGCGGAAGAAGAAATGCTTGACGTCCTGTTCCGGCCCGTGACCGATGACAGCCCGCGATCTTCACTGTCGAATTACAAAGAGCTCATCGAGCTCGGGCGACTCTCGATGACAAAGGGGTGTCTGGACATCTTTGAAAAGACTTACAGGGACAAATGCCTGGCAATGGTCCGCAGTGACAAAAGCCCCGTGCGAAGGATCTTTGCCTCGGCGCGGATCAGACAGCTCATGCCCCAACCCTGACGCGCGCGGGCAGTCCGCCGCGCGCCAATTCCCGCCGGGCGATGATCAAACGAGTTGAGGTGAAGTGCAATCTCAGGGAGAGAAGGCCGTCAAAGTGCGTCGACGGCTTTCCCGGAAATGCGCGCGACCCTATGCCCTTCGGGCCCGGGCGCGTGTCACAAGAGAGACAAAGACGAGAATAACCCCTGCAAGAAGCGCGACGTAGATGAACCCGCCCATCGTATATGAGCCTGCGAGCGCCAGCAGCCACACCACCAGGAGGAAGATGCCCGCGATCAGCGCCGCCGTGACGACGCCCTGTCTGGTCCGGAGCGAGTGCGCACCCGGGCGGATAATTCCTCGGAAATGTCGTCTCATGCGCGTCTCCCCTTCGCCATTCGCGATTTACTGAAATGAACGGCGTCGTCCCTCATTCCTGCGCGGGTGCATCCTGCGCGATTTCAGAAGAGTCGGCAGCAGCGCTTTGGCCGGTGTACCATGGCCGTGGCAAAGCCACGAAAGCCGTCCGCCAGGCGATCACCCGCCGGCTCCTCAAACGCAACAGTTTCAATGCGTCACTCATACATCATGATAGGCATGCAGGACGGTCTTTTTCTGTACGCTGGCACACCCATAAGGTCGAATAGCAATGTCGGTGGACAGGAACGGGGTTGATTCTCTGCGGCATCCTGCTGTTCAGTATCTGGCGAGGGAGGACGGATGGCAGACACAAAACGTTTCATCGACGAGCTGCGCAACGCCTGGCGGGACGAGAAAGGCGCCGCACTCACCTATGCGGCTGCCGCGGACAGGGAAAAGGACGCCCGACGGCGCGACATCTACCTGCGCATGGCCGCGGAGGAGGAAAAGCACGCGGAACGCTGGGAAAAGCGACTCCGCGAGCTGAATGCGGAGCCTGGTCCGTACATCGAGACCGCGGCGGAGATCCAGAAGCGCGTCGACCTCGTGAGCAGGAACCCCGACGTCATTGCCTCCACCATGGCCACTGCTGAAGGCAACGCGGACGGCGCCTACGTGCTGCTTGCCTCCCTGGCGCCAACGGAAGAAGACCGTACGGCCTTCGGCGATGCCGGTCGCGCCGAGCGCGCGCATGACCGCGTCCTCCGCGACATGGCTCCCCGCGCCGAGCAGCCCCGCAGCGCGCTGGACAGGATACTCGGCAGGGAACGGCACGTCCGCGGAGGCGGCTGGATCGGGCAGGCCATCTATGGCATCAACGACGGGCTGGGAGCAGCCTTCGGTATCGTGAGCGGCGTCGCGGGGGCGACGCACGTCAACGGCTCGTTCGTCCTGTTGAGCGGATTCGCCTCGATGATCGCCTCGGCCCTTTCCATGGGCAGCGGGGCGTACCTCGCCACCAAGTCGGAAAAGGAGGTGCATGAGGCGGAGCTCAACCGCGAGCGCAAGGAAATCAAGGAACACCCCGAGGAAGAGAAGGAGGAGCTCTCCCTCTTCTACCAGCTCAAGGGCTTCACGGAGGCGGAAGCCAACGCCATGGCTGCCCGCATGGCGGAGAATCCCGAGGAGATGCTCCGCACCCTGGCGCATGAGGAGCTGGGGCTTTCGGAGCAGGCATTCTCCAATCCCTGGAAGTCCGCTTTCAGCGCCACGGTGAGCACGGCGGTGGGCGCCGCGGTGCCCGTGCTTCCGTACCTGTTCATCGGCGGCGTCGCGGCCCTTGTCACCTCGTTCATCATCAGCACCCTGGCACATTTCGCGGTGGGCGCGGCAAAGGTCGTCGTGACAGGCCGGTCCTGGTGGAAGAGCGGCCTGGAGATGATGGTGATCGGTCTGGGCGAGGCCGCGATCACGTACGGCATTGGGATCCTCATTTCGCCCCTGGTGCGGTGAGGTTCGCGAGCCCGGCGCGTCAACGCCGCTGTTGCATATTCTTCATTTCCGCGCAATTCTATGCGAAACTGAATTGAGGTGAACAATGGCCGACAGACATTCCCTCGGTGAGAAGGTACGTTCGGTCCGTGAATCGCGCAGCCTGAGCACGGCTCAGCTTGCGGAAAGGGCCGATCTTGCACCCGAGCTGGTTGCGCAGATCGAATCGGGCGCCCTCATTCCCTCCCTGAGCCCCCTCATCAGGATCGCGCGCTCCCTCGGTGTGCGCCTGGGCACTTTCCTGGATGATCAGGAGCAGATCGGTCCCGTGATCTCCCGTGTCGGGGAGCACGAGACGGTGGTCCGCTTCAGCGGCAGGGAGCGGCCCTCGCGCAGTGACCTGGACTTCTTCTCCCTTGCGGCGAACAAGGCTGGCCGCCACATGGAGCCCTTCCTCATTGATATCCACCCGGGGTCCGCCCAGGCCGTCCATGCCTCCGCGCACGAGGGGGAGGAGTTCATCTACGTGCTCTCCGGCGAGGTTGAAGTGGCCTATGGCAACGACCTCTACCGGCTGAAAGCCGGGGATTGCATCTACTACGACAGCATCGTCCCGCACCACGTGCACAGCGCCGGGGGCACCGAGGCCCGCGTGGTCGCGGTGGTATACGCGCCATGAACCCGGACACCCCAGCCGCGGTATCCCGTGACATTTGCATCACCGAGACGTTGAGCGCAATGCTCGAGCGCCAGGCAGCGCTCCACCCCGCGAAGGACTTCATCGTTTTTCCCGACCGGAATCTCCGTTTCACGTACGCTGACTTCGTGCGCCGCGTGGCGGACCTCGCGCGCGGCCTCCTTGCCATTGGCATCAGGACGGGAGACCACGTCGGCATCTGGGCGACGAATGTCCC
>PMDT01000392.1 GCA_003154555.1 Spirochaetaceae bacterium | reverse complement strand
GGCCAGGGCCAAAGCGTCCGAATCGAATGGTGGATTCATACGCCCGGCAGCTTCGGCCCGGTCCCCCGATACTGCTATAAGAATGGTCTGTGGGGGCAAACCGGCACCGCGCTCCTGGGCGGCCCCGCCTTATGCAGCCTGAAGCGGCCGCCGTTGGTGGCAGCGGTAAGTGCCGAACAAGCAGGTATGAAACTGATGGATGAGTTGACACGTCGCATTGGCCAAATCGCCGCAGCGCTCCAGCAGTTGCCCCCAGAAGCCTTGCGCCGTGGGACGGAGCGGCACCGAACCGAACGCATGGCCCACCTGCCGCAACAGCAGCGGCAGATGCGCTTCAAAACGGCTCCAATACTCTCCGATCAACAGGCGCCATCGCTGCACTTCGGGACGGGTGGCCTCACCGTTGAAGCCGGCAGCAACCGTCGGGGTGTTCACCACCCGATACGGCTGCGCAAAGGCCGGCAAACAACTCACGCTGATCCGACAGTGCCGACACCAAAAACGCCGCACCCAAATCCACAACACCAGGGCCGTGGCGGTGCTGATGTAACGATGATAATAAGCCAGCCCTTCCAAGCTGTGCGCCCGGTTGCAATTGGGACAGTTTTCCGGCGCCGACACTTGCCGGTGATACTCCTGTTGGGCATACTGCTCGGGGGTCAGTGAGGTCGGATAGATTCTTTGCATATAGATCATCCATAACCAAGCTGGCCCTCTTTGAAAACTCTCCGCTATCACCCTCCCCGGTCGACTCCAAACCACCCATCCCGCTTCAGGCTATCGACGGATCTCGCGTCAACCCCTCTCGGGCAATCACGCCCCAACTGCCCTCCCACTTCAGTTCTAATCCCGCAGCGGAATAAACGTTCATGCACGGACCCAGAATTTCAAGCGGCGTGTTCACGACATGGGCGCAGTTGAACGGCCTGCTGCCGCCAACTCGTGTTTCGTTATGTGCAGGACTTTGTGCTTGTCAAGTTCCACAAAAAGAGTAAAACCGCATCCATGGAGAAGAGCTGTTGGGGCTCTCTCCGGAGTCGCTGTAGTAAGAAAGAAACAAAAGATGGATGTTTTGTAACTTTCCAGGTAGCTATTTTCTCCTTTGAAATGGGCAAAGGGACCGAACAACGAAAGCTCGCCGCCATCATGTTCACGGACATCAAGGACTTCACGAAACGGATGAATGCCAGCGAGAGCCGGGGCATGAGGCTTCTGCAGAAACACAACGAGATCATGGACGGCGCCATCGAACGTCATCAGGGCGAGCTGGTGAAGAATATCGGCGATGCATACCTGGTGAGTTTTGGCAGCGCGGTGAATGCGGTGGAGGCTGCCGTGGACGCGCAAGGCCTTTTTGCCCGCGCCAACACCGGGACGGGTTCGGATGACGAAATCCTTGTCCGCATCAGCATCCATCTCGGCGATGTGGTCGTCCAGGGTGCCGACGTTTTCGGGGACGGCGTCAACGTCGCGTCCCGCCTGCAGTCCATCACTCCACCCGGCGGGATCTGCATCTCGCGGGAAGTCTACACGCACGTGAAGTCGAAGCTGGAAGCCGAGTGTGTGTCGATCGGCTCCCACGCTTTGAAGGGCGTCACCGAGCCTGTCGATGTCTACCAGGTGCTCACGACCCTGGTGCCTCATCCGATCGTCCCACCCGCGCCGGCCGCCGGCCCCGCCGTGCGCGCTGCAGTACCGTCGGCGTCGATCGCGGTTCTCCCCTTTGCCAACTGGAGCGACGACAAGGAGAATGAGTACTTCTCGGACGGCATCACGGAAGACATCATCACGGACCTCGCCAAGATCGATTCGCTGCAGGTGAGCTCCCGCAACAGCGTCTTCTCCTACAAGGGAAAGAACGTGGAGATGAAAAAAGTCGGCGCCGAGATGAATGTGCGCTACGTCCTGGAAGGAAGCGTGCGCAAGGCCGGATCGCGTCTTCGCATCACGGCCCAGCTCATCGAGGCGGAGAGCAACGCCCACGTCTGGGCCGAACGCTGGGACCGCGAGATCACGGACATCTTTGCGATCCAGGACGAAATCGCGCGGCATATCGCGGGAGAGCTTCGGGTCCGGCTGACAAAGGACCAGGAAAAGGCGCTCGAGAAACGGGGAACGCAGAACCTCCCCGCATATGACGAGTATCTCAAGGGTCTGTTCCACAGCAGGAAGCGAACCGGGGCGGACCTCGAGGAAGCCGTCAGACACCTCCAGGCTGCGCTCGCGCTCGATCCGGATTTCGCGCAGGCTCATTCGACTCTGGCCTGGACGTATCGCCTTCAGTACGCCTTCGGCCTGCACCGCGAGCCGCGCGTTATCGAAGGCGCAAAGGTGCACGCGGAGCGCGCGCTCGCGCTTGACCCGGGTCTCCCGGACGCCATTCTCATGAAAGGGCTCGTCCTCCGCGAGGGAGGCAGGGTGCAGGAGGCCATCCGGACTCTCCAGGCGCTCGTCGACCTGCACCCCAAGTACGCGGAGGGGCATTCGTACCTTGGGAATGCTTTCCGTGAAGTGGGGTATTTCGACAGTGCGTTCCAGCATCATGCCCGCGCCATGGAGCTCGATCCCAAGGATGTCGTCCATCCAGTCAACCTGGGCGAGGACATGCTTGCCAACGGCAATATGCGCGACCTCGACCCGATGCTCGCGCGCTGCGAGGCCCTTGTCCCCGGTTATCACGGCGTTTTGTTTCTCCAAGTGCAATCGGCGAACAGGAAGGGCGATGCCGTTGCCGCGGACCGCTTCATGGAGGCGGCGATACGGGCCAATCCCGGCCATGTCCATTTCGAGGGAGCGCGCGCCATGCGCCTCATGTACGTCGGGCGCTACGAGGAGGCCTATCGGTCTCTGCGCTCCTTCCTGGAAAAGTCGGGTGACGCGCCAATTGTCGCCTTCTGGGGCATACCGGCGTTGACCGCGATGCGAAGGCTTGAGGAGGCGCTGGCCCTCATTGAGCGGACCCTCCAGGGCTCCGGGACGAGGTTTGTCAACGGCCTCGACACATGGTCGCTTGCGCTCTATTACAGGGGCTCCATTCGACGCGTGCAGGGGGACCAGGAGGGAGCCCGGGAATCATTCCACCAGGCGCGCGAATCGCTGGAAAAACAGCTGGCGGCATTCCCGAAAAGCGCCCCACTGCGGTCCTGGCACGCTCTTCTGCTCGCGCTGTGCGGGGACGCGGCACGGGCCGTCGAGGAGGCCGATGCGGCGCAGCGCGAGAACCCGGACTATGTTCAATTCGCCTACGAGAGGTCCCTGATCTGTGCCGCCCTGCACGACAAGGGCGGGCTTCTTTCCTGGCTCTCCAAATTGAGGGAGCAGGGCGCACCCGTCTCCTGGGGTCTCCGGAACGACATAGGCTTCGAAGAATACGCCGACGACGCGGATTTCATCGCTGTCGTGGGGGGAACGAAAGCCCCCGCTCCCCAGCAGGCTGAATGAGAGAAAACCGGTCGAGCGACACCGCGCTGGACGTGGTGACGATCAGGGCAGTCCATCACCTCATCGATGACGTCCCCCATATTCTCGACGATCCGATTGCTCCATTGCTCCTGGGCGCGCAGGGCGTTCGCCGGATCCTGGAGCACCCCGAGATGCACAGGTCCCTTCCCTCAAGGGCCCTTCGCTCGCATGTTGTCCTGCGGAGCAGGTACGCAGAGGATGAGCTTGCGCGGGCTGTCGCCTCAGGGATCAGGCAGACCGTCAATCTCGGGGCAGGCTACGATACATTCGCCTTTCGCCAGCCCGATTGGGCTCGTTCGATCAGGATCGTAGAGCTTGACCACCCCGCTACCCAGTCTGCAAAAGTCGCTCTGCTCAAGAAGGCCGGGCTNNTCGATCCCGCGCTTCCCGCCTTTGTGGCCTGCCTCGGCGTCGTCGCATACCTGCGACCCGGGACGGTCAGCGCGTTGTTCCACGGCGTGGCCGCGCTGCAAAAGGGCAGCCGATTCGTGTTTGCATTTGCGTCAGCGCAGGCGGAGGCGACGGTGCAAACGGGGAGCTCCGCGGCCGTCCGCGCCGCGGCGCATGGAGAGCCGTGGCTCACGCGATTCAGCCGTGACGAGCTCCATGCCGAGCTGTTGAGGAGCGGCTTTTCGGACGTGCATTTTCTCGATCCGGATGCCGCCGCGGCGTACTATGTCGGGAGGCATGACTTGCCGGCGCCGCGGCCCACCCGAATCTGCCACGCAGTCGTCTGAGCTCGCTGCGGTGACGGCCTTGACGCGGCCTTCCCGATCCGCTGGATTGGCTCCTCCTATCCGAGCCGCTTTTTCGCGTGGTACAATTTCATACTATGAAGAGAGCCTCCATTGCGATCCTTTGTGCATCATTTCTCCTGCTCCTTTGCGGCTGCGCCTTTATCTGGCAGGGCATCATCGGCAAGGGATACTACCAGCTCACGCAGGCGTCGATCCAGAACAAGAGTGCGAGCATGAGCGGTGCGCCGATCGATCTTACGGCGCTGACAACAAGCTCCGTCATCGTGTACAAGACCAGCGCGAACGGCCTCTACGGAAAGCTGTCGCTCCTGACCGCCCCACCGACGGCAAATCTCACGATCATGTTCGAAACCTATGCTCTGGACGGCACGTCGAAGACGAGCTCGCAGAGCGTGACGATCACGCCCAACGAGGGCTTCGATCTGGAGGCGGGAACCCAGCAGTCGCCGAGCATCAGCGATTTCCAGTTTACCGCGAGTCCTCCCACGCTTAACCCGAAAAACAGCGCGCTCTTCTACCTCGTTCCCTGACCGCGTCGGAGACAAAAAAAGCCGCCCCAACGAGGGGCGGCTTCACGTAAGGGCAGGTATCGCTAGCGACTCATTCCGATCGTGACATCGGTGCCCTGCCGACTGATCTTGAAGGAGACGTCCTTCTTCGATTTGTCGTTCACCGCCTTGTAGAAATCCATCACCGTATGGATGTCCTTTCCATTGATCTGCGTGATCAGGTCCCCGGGACGGAACCCGGCGATTGCCGCCGGCGACTGGTCCTGCGCGTTGTTGCCGGACATCGCCCCCTGGATCATGACGCCATCCACGCCTTTGGCGATGTCGCTGAAGCCGGGGAGCTGGCGGGCGTCGTCATTCGCGTGGAAGACGACAAGCCCCGGCCACATGTTGGAGTACGCCGTTTCATCGGACCCGTCGGCGGGCCGCACGGCGAGCTTGACGGATACTTTCGTCTTCTCCCCGTTGCGGATGAGCTCGAAGTCGTACGATCTGCCCGCGAGCAGGTCACCGACCACCTGGATCAGCTTGTTCGTATTGGGAATGTCGATCCCGTTGGCCCTCGTGATGTAGTCCCCCGGCAGGAGCCCGGCCTTGTCGGCCGCCGAGTTCTTGAAGAGGTTCAACACGAGCGAGCCCTTCACATTGTCGACCTTGAGGTCCCTGCCGACCCCCGGGAGGGTGTCGCTGGCAGGATCCCCCGGCAGCACCCCGAGGAAGCCGTATTCCACCTTGCCCTTGCTGATAAAATCCTCAACCGCCTTCTTGGCGCTGTTGATCGGGATGGCGAAGCCGAGGCTGATGCTTCCTCCCGTCGGCGTGGCGATCCAGGTGTTGATGCCCACCACCTCGCCCTTGATGTTCACGAGCGCGCCGCCCGAGTTGCCCTCATTGATCGCCGCGTCGGTCTGGATGTAATCCGTGTTCGAGCTGAGCTGCGAATTGCTGCGGCCCAGGGCGCTCACGATGCCCATCGTCACCGTGTTTTCGAACCCCCAGGGGTTGCCGACGGCGAGGACGAGATCGCCGACCTGCAGCTCGCTGGAGTCGCCGAGCTCCGCAACCGGCAGATCCCTGCTGCTGGTGAAGGAGATGACGGCGAGGTCCCGCCGCGAATCCGTTCCGACCGTTTTCACATTGGTGATGAGGGATTCGTCGGACAGCTTCACCTTGATCGTCGTGGCGGAATCCACGACATGGTTGTTCGTGAGCACATAGTAGGTGCTGCCGGACTTCTTCACGATGATGCCGGAACCCAGACCCTGCTGGATGCGGGGCTGCGGGCTCCTGCCGTTGTTCGGCTGGTTGAAAAACCAGTCGAAGGGGCTGGCCGCCTGCGCGCCGCCGGACTGCTGCGTGATGTCCACCTCCACGACCACGGGCAGCACTTTCTGCGCCACCTCGCGGAACGAGTATTGTATGGTTGCAAGGTTTTTCGTTGCTTCCGCCATGCCGGCGGAGTCTGAAGCCTGTCCGGACGGCGAGGAGGATTTGGCGACATCCGTGCCACCTGTCTTCTCCGCCCTCCCGAGAGAGAACGCCATCGAGGGGCCGGCGACCAGCAGCACCAGCGTTGCCAGAGCGATGTATCTCATATATGCATGTTTCATTCTATTGCACCTCCTGTGCATCAAGATACTTCTTCCAGATTGTGGATGGATTGGCCGATTGTTAATTTTCGTTAATCTGGTATCATGATCGACGAACTCAGTCCAGGGGAAGGGAATCGCCGGGTGAACAACGACCAGATCCGCACCACGCTCCTTTCTCTGCGAAAGACCGATCACGACTTCACCGTCATCCTGTCGGGGAAGAAGAGCCGCAGGGTGCACGGCCTCTACAAGCCCGAAACGCGCGAAATCATCATCCACAACAAGAACTTCAAGAACGACAACGAGCTCATGTATACAGCAATACACGAATACGCGCACCATATCCAGTTCACCACGTCCGCGCGGCCGATCTCCGCACGCACCCATACCACGGCCTTCTGGAACCTCCTCCACACTCTGCTCTTCGAGGCCGAGGCAAAGGGCATTTACAAGAACCCATTCGAGGCCATCGACGAGTTCCGGGCTCTGACGCGCCAGATCAAGGACAAGTTCCTCACGGAAAGCGGCACCGCGATGAAGGAGCTCGGCCGGCTCCTTATCCAGGCCCACGGGCTGTGCGAGAAACACGGCACGAGCTTCTCCGATTACCTTGACAGGGTGCTTGCCCTGCCGCGGACGAGCGCGAATGTCATCATGAAGGCGCACACACTCGACCTGGACCCGGCGGTCGGCTTCGAGAACATGCGGACGCTCGCCACGATTCGCGACGATCGCTCCCGCCAGGCGGCGGAGAAAGAGCTGCGCGCCGGGCACAGCCCGGACATGGTGAAGACGGCACACGGACCTGCGGCGCCGTCAAAGGACGCCCGCGAGGCCCTCCAGGCAGAGCGGGAACGGCTGGAGAAGAACATCGAGAGGATGAAGAAGCAGTTGAAAGAAATCGAGAAGCGGCTTCAGGAGCTCGAAAAACGGTCCCCGGGAGTCGATCGCCATGGACGTTCATGAAGCAATCCGGATCCGCAAAAGCGTGCGCGCATTCCTGGACCGGCCCGTCCCGGAGGAGACCCTCGGCCGCGTGATGGACGCGGCGCGCCTGGCCCCGTCGGCCCGCAATGGACAGGAGTGGAGGTTCGTGGTCGTTCGCGACAAGGCGACGCGCGAAAGGATCGCGCGGGAGGCCGCCCGGCAGCCATTCATCGGCACGGCGGCGATTCTCCTCGCCGGCTGTGCGGAGACCGACGGGAGGATCATGCGCTGCGGCCAGGCGGCCTACCCCATCGATCTTGCCATTGCGATGGATCACCTGAGCCTCGCGGCGGTCGCGGAGGGCCTGGGCACGTGCTGGATCGGGTCATTCGACGAGGCAGTGGTGAAGCAGATCCTGGGGATTCCCGCTGCGATACGGGTGGTGCAGCTCATGCCGCTGGGCTACCCGGCGGATGCCGGGCCGGTTGCAAAGAGCAGGCTTCCGATGGAGCAGATCGTGCGTCGCGAGACATGGTGACATGCCGAAGCTGGAAATAAGCAAGGTTCATGACGCCTATGAGGACGCCGGAGAATGTCCCTTGTGCATTCTGCACGAGGCCGCGGAGGCGACCTACCTCCGCTCATTCCAGCACTCCCGGGTGATGGAGCCGAACGTGCGCGTCCAGACAAATGAGACAGGATTCTGCCCCGATCACTACGGCAAACTGTACCGCGCGGAGAACAAGCTCGGGCTCGGTCTTGTCGTCCACACCCATCTCCAGCAGAAGATTCCGCAGATCCGCGCCGCGCTGGAGAGGATCGCTGAGGCCGGTACGGGCCGACGGTCGCGGCAGAGCGCGGCGGAAGCCGAGGCGACGCTGGCGTCGATGCGGGACCGATGCTTCATCTGCGACATGCTCCGCACGGACGGCGAGCGCTACGCGTTCACGATCCTCTATCTCTGGAGCAGGGATGCGGAGTTTCCCGCCCGGTTCCAGGCGTCGCACGGATTCTGCATGGGCCATTTCCTCCAGATGCTCTCCGCGGCGCCGAAGCTGCTGCGCCCGGACCGCGCGCAGCGCTGGATTGACGAAGCGGTTGCGCTGCAGATCAAGAGCTTCGACAGCCTGGAAAGGGACCTCCTCGCTTTCACGCAGTTGTCCCGGAGTGAGAATTCCAGCCTCGGGTCCGAGGCTGAACGGACGGCGCTGGGTCGCACGCTCCAGAAGCTCGCGGGGGGACGCTTCCGCCTGGCGTGACGGGCGGCTATTCCAGCCGCGCAAGAATCGAAAGGAAATCCTGCGGCAGCGGCGCATCGATCCTCGTTTTCGCTCCGGTCACCGGGTGCACGAACTCCATCCGCGACGCGTGGAGGAAATGCCGCGCAACCGCATCGTTTTCGTCGACGCGTGCATTCACGTGGGCAAGGAATAGCCGCTCGTCATGGTACAGGAGATCTCCGACGACCGGATGTCCCAGAGAGGCGAGATGAACCCGTATCTGGTGCTGGCGGCCGGTGAGGGGCACGGCGCGCACCAGGCTCTGCGCGGCAAAGAGCCAGAGCACGTCATACGTTGTGACTGACGGCAGGCCGTCCGCGCGACCGGCCATCTTGAGGCGCACGCTGCTGTGCTTATCCGGCCCGAGGGGAAGCTCGATGCGGCCGTCGGCCTGGGACATTCTTCCCTCGACCAGGGCGATGTACTCTTTCGCAACCTGCCTGCTCACCGTCAGAGCCTGCATCGCCCTGTGGGTGTCACGGGTTTTCGCGACCAGCACGATCCCGCTCGTTCCGGCATCAAGTCGATTCACGAGGGTGGGGTAGAAGCTCATGTCCCCCCGTTCGAGGCTCGCGCGGATGTCACGCGCGCAGCGCTCCCGCGCAAACTGCACGAGCGTGCCGGCCCGTGTCCGTCCCACGGGATGCGAGACCATGCCCGCGGGCTTGTCCAGGGCGAGAAGAAAATCGTCCTCGAAAAGCACCGGCACGGGCGTCGCCTGCCGCAGGTCGGGTGGTCCGCGCCAGGCGATGGTGATCCTGTCGCCGCTGCGCAGCCGCGTCGCCGTGGAGTAGCGCCTGCCGTTCAGGAGCGATTCGCCCATCTGGATCTTCTGCCGCACGCGGCCGCGCGACAGGAAGGCGAGCTCGCGCGAGAGATAGGCGTCCGCCCGCAGGCCATCACTCGCGCCATCCACGATGAGGAGGGACGGAACAGGATCAGGTGCGTCGGTGGGCGTCGAGGACCTCACGGATCTTGAGCAGGAGTGACTCAGGGGTGAAGGGCTTCTGGAGGAAAGCGAGGCCCGGATGGAGCTGGCCGTGATTGTCGATCACGTCGGGCGTATACCCGGACATGAAGAGAGCGGGCAGGTCGGGCCGCGATGCCTTCATGTGCTCGATCAGGTCGCGTCCGCCGATCCCCGGGAGCACGACGTCCGTCACGACCAGGTCGATGTGCGCACCGTTGGCCTGGAATATCTCCTTGGCATGCTCTCCGTTGTCGGCCTCCGTGACCGAGTACCCGTTGCTCACGAGCACATTGCGCACGAGTGCGCGTATCATCGATTCGTCCTCCACGAGGAGGATCGATTCGTTGCCGCCGCGGACGTC
>PMDT01000037.1 GCA_003154555.1 Spirochaetaceae bacterium | reverse complement strand
GAGTCCCGTGACGCCGAAGAGCGTCCGGGGGCTCGTGAGCGCGGGTCGACCGGCCTTGTCCCACTCCGCTGCGGACACGATGGTCGACCTGCCTTCGTAGCCCTGCGTCACACGGGACGTGACGTAGAGGGTGGTCGTCTCGTTGATCTCGCCCTGTCCCGCCTTGCCGATGACACAGGCCTGCATCATCGTCTGATCCAGCGTGTTCATGCTGGAATAGAAGCTTTCCACGACCTGGCGCGGCGTGAACCCGTGCGTGATACGGGGGGCGAGTGCGTGGCTCACGATGCTTGCGATGACCGCTCCCAGAATGATGACCCCCGCCGCAACAACCGCCACCAGCTTCCAGTTCTTCTCCCAGAACATCCGACGGCGGAAGCTCTTTGTCGCGACGATCTCCCGGGCCCGGGCTTCGTCGAGTGAGCGGGTGTTCTCCTCCGCGGAAAGAGGGCGGAAGACCTCGATGGACTGCCACTCTTCGAGCTTCTGCGCCCATTCGCCAAGCGTCACCGGTCCGCGTCGTCCCCGACCAAGCCCGGCGAGGATGAGGTCTGACACCTCGGCGGACAGTCCCGGCACCTGGCCGGCCAGCGGGGTGACGGCGAGCTTCCGCGCCTGCTCGTGGATCTCTTCGGACGTCGGCCCGGTAAAGGGGAAATGTCCGACGATCACCCGGTAGAGGATCGCCGCAATCCCGAAGGATGCCTGCGCCTCGCCCTTCATATCGGGATGATTGAGACATTCGTACGTATCACGGTTGGTCTCGAAGGTGCGCATGTCCCGTATCTCGCGGTGTATCGCTGGTGGGAGGAAGAGCACGCCTTCTTCGGTGAAGAGTATGGTATCCGCCTGCAGGGAGTACCATCCCTTGCCCTGTTCCGAGAGCAGCGAGAGAGCCCGGGCGAGCCGTGCAAGGAAGGGCAGGGCGCGCGCGAGCTGCGCGGTGAGTATCTCGGAAAGAAGGATACCCGAGACATATGGCCCGTAGAGGTAGAGGATGCCCTCCTGCTCCCGCACTCCCTCATAGCGCCATTCCTGCACGTCGTCGTGTCCCACGATCCATCCCGGTGAGGTCTTCAGCGCGAGGATCCGTGTCAGGGCAGTGCCCTGCATCGCCGCGCCGACGGCGACCGCCAGATGCCGCGTCCCCTGGTCCATGAGCTCCATCGTCGTGATCCTTCAGTCCCGCATCTCGTGAAAGACGATTGCCGAGAATATCGAAAGGCTCGCATCGGGCGATTTCCACGCATCGCCGGGCAATCCTGCCTTGTAACAAGTATGCGTGAGAAACGTCGTTCTGTCCCAGCCCTGCTCGCCCGCGACTTGCGGAAGGAGAAGCCCCGAATGCCCCCCCTTGCGGATCATGAGGCCATGCTCACCGACGCAGATGCGCGCCACGTCGGTGATGGGCTCGAACGGGGAGAGCACGGAGATCTCGACGCGCACGGCATCCCATTCATCGGGTCGCAGCGGAGGGAAGCGCGGGTCTTCGAACGCGCTGGCCAGGGCGACGTCCTTCACCGTCTCCACGAGCGGATCCGTTGCGCTGATGTGCCCGATGCACCCGCGGAGCTCTCCGTGCGTCTTCAGCGTCACAAACGCGCCGCGCGGCTCCCGCAGGATGCCGTGGGCCGGCGGGAAGACCGGCGCCCGCTTGCCCAGGCGTGCGGCAATAGCTTCGCGCGCAGTCTGGATGAGAACCATTCGTTCCTGGCCGGTGAGCGTCATGCTCATGCCGGGGGGGCGGGGTCGATGCTGAGCGCCGCGTAGTGCACGACGTGCGACGGATCCGCGTCCTCTGCCTGCGACCGG
The DNA here is from genome assembly GCA_003154555.1 of Spirochaetaceae bacterium. GTDB lineage: Bacteria > Spirochaetota > Spirochaetia > SZUA-6 > Fen-1364 > Fen-1364. The sequence goes on along the minus strand of PMDT01000037.1, from coordinate 6,537 downwards.
GCGCGCGCGAGCATCTCCACGCGGCAGTCGCTGCCGGCGAGAGAGAGCACGGCGGCGATTGCCGCCGGCGCGCAGGCGCTGATCACCCGGCGCTCCGCCGCCGCGACGATTCCCTTTGCGTCGCCGCGGAGCAGGAGCTGCTCCATCGCCGCGGATTCTGCGTCGGGGTCTTTCCCTGTCATGTAGGAGGACATGTTGGCGGTAACGATGAAGACAGTATAAGCGGCGGTGTCGGCGAAGGTCAATTGAAGGGCGCGCTGCAGCGCGGAGGCAACGGCGTAACGGCCGCTCCCCACCAGCATCGGCACGATCGAGATACCGGGAAACAGGCGCACGAGGAAGGGAATCTGCAGCTCAAGGCAGTGCTCTTCCAGGTGCGGAATGTCGTCACGACGAAAAAGCGGTCCGCACGACAGGAGTGCATCGACTGCCTTTGTGTCCACCGGCGTATGGCCCAGCGGCGTGCTGAACGCCTCGGACTCCGGCAGGTATATCCCCTCGACGGGGTCCCGATGCACCGGCCCGATAAGGACCGCCCGACCGATGCGTCGTTCCGCGATACCGCGGAACGCGGCGGCCATCACGGCGCCGGCGTGTTCGTATCCGGCGTGCGGCGAAATGACGGCAAAACGCGCGGCGCGGGCAACGGGAGATCGCGAAAGAAGATCGTCGACCTGGGCGGCAAGCGCATCCCGACGCGCCGGGTAGAAGAGACCGTCAACGAGCGGGGGGCGGATAGTCGCCTTGAGCGGTGTGGCGCTCATACCACGGAAAAGTATCGTGGAATGCCGGAGCGTTTGCAAGGAGTGTCATCGCGACGGTACTCCGCGGGCGCTCGAGTTATGTCGGTGCCACGGTGCTCCGCTGCATTCGGGTTATGTCTCCACGAATGGCGTGCGCAGGAGTATTATTGACTTACATCGTCGGACACCCTATGGTCGATGAGGCGCCGCCTTCCATTGCCGCGTGTCAGGAAATGCCACGGGGCAAAATGTCACGGTGTGCCGTGGCCTCCGTGGCGCACGATGCCACGGCGTACAAATGCCACGGAGTACCGTGGCCGGTGTAGCCGCAAAGGAGAGCAAAGAGGTGAGATTCGTTCCCCGCAAGTTGTTCCTGACCCGAGGAGTGGGAATTAATAAGGAAAAGCTCAACAGCTTCGAGATGGCGCTGCGGAATGCCGGTATCGCGCATCTGAACATCGTCCGCGTCTCTTCCATCTTCCCGCCCGGGTGCAAGATCGCAAGCCCCGAAGAGGGCCTGGCCGCGCTGGAGGCGGGCGAGGTGACATTCGTCGTGCTTGCGGAGATGTCGACGAACGAGCCCGGGAGGCGCATCGCTTCATCCATCGGGATCGCCATCCCGGCCGACCAGAAAATGTACGGCTACCTTTCGGAGCACCACGTGTACGGGCAGACGGAGAAAGAGGCCGGCGATTATGCCGAGGACCTCGCCGCCTCGATGCTCGCCACGCTCCTGGGCGTGCCATTTGACCTGGACAAGGACTACAACGAGAGGCGCGAACAGTACCGCATGGGCGGTCATATCGTCGACAGCACGAGCATCACGCAGACAGCCGAAGGGGCTTCGGGAGGCGTCTGGACCACCGTGGTGTCCGCAGCGGTCCTGCTCTGATGCAGGGGCGGAAGCTCGATCCCCGGCCCCTCACGCCCGGGATCGGCGTCGACTCACTTGTCGACGATTTCTTCCTTTCCTACAACGCGGGGCGTTTGCGCGAAGCATGCCAGATCTACGCGGACAAGATGCTGGAGCCCGACGTCACGGTCGGCCTCACCATCAGCGGCGCCCTTACACCCACGGGGCTGGGCTTTGCTGCCTTCGTGCCCCTGGTGGAAGCAGGTTTCGTTGACTGGATCGTCTCCACCGGCGCAAATGTCTACCACGACATGCATCGATCGCTGGGCTTCTCGCTGTACGGCATCTCACCGATCGTGGATGACGTCGCGCTCCGCCGGGATGGCATCATCCGAATCTACGACATTATCTTCGACGCCGATGTGCTCTTCAAAACGGACGACTTCATCGCCGAGGTCCTGAAATCGCCCGAGTTCCAGAGGCGCATGTCCACCGCGGAGCTGCACGGCCGGCTGGGCCGGTATGTCCGGGAAAGGGAGAAGCTGCTGGGCACACCCTACCGATCGCTCATCGGAGCGGCATCCGAGGCGGGTGTACCGATTTATACTTCCAGCCCGGGCGACTCGAGCCTCGGCATGGGCCTGGCGTCGCTGCGCCTGCAGGGCTACGAGGTGGGCTTTGATCCCGAGCTGGATGTCAACGAGACCGCTGCGATCGTTTACGATGCAAAGAGGTCCGGCGGCAAGAGCGGGGTCCTGATTCTGGGCGGCGGGAGCCCCAAGAACTTTGCTCTCCAGACGGAGCCCCAGATCCAGGAGATCTACAAACTGGCGGAAAAGGGGCACGACTACTTCATCCAGATCACCGACGCACGGGTCGACACCGGGGGCTTGTCCGGCGCCACATCGCAGGAAGCGGTGACATGGGGCAAGGTGGACCCGGAGCAGCTTCCGGACACGGTCGTCTGCTACACTGATTCCACGATCGCGCTTCCCATCATGACGGCGTATGCCCTGACGAAGAGGAAGCCGCGGCCCCTGCGGAGGCTGTACGACAGGCGGGAGGAAATGCTTGCCCGGCTCTCCGCTGACTTCGCGAAGAAATTAAAGGAATGATGCAGCCGCGGCGCGCGCCGCGGGCCGGCTTTCTCCGTTTCTATTCTCGAGGCGGGTCTTCCGCCACATCCCCCGACTTCAAGCGTTCGATCCGTGCGGCGTCGATCCTCACGTGGAGGTTCTTCTCCTGCGTCGGCAAAACCGTGCCCTTTTTCGCGCCCTTGGCGCGCCGCAGGTACTTCACCATGGTGTAGTACACGTCACCCTGGCCGGATAATTTCCCCCGCGAGAAATGCAGGGCGAGTGTCGCGGCATCGAGCATCGTCGAAAGCGGCAGGCTCTTGCCGGGTTGTGCCTTGACGAACACGTATGCCCCCGGCCAGTCGCGGGCGTGGAACCACCAGTCGTTGCCGCGCACCTTCTTTCGCAGGAGCTCGTCGTTTTCGGAGGCCGTGCGCCCCACGATGATCCGGTAGGGCGGTGACATGAAGACGAGACCCGGCATGCTCTGTTCCCGCAGGGGCGCGCGCGCGTGCACGGCCTTCTCCGCCACGCGCCCGAGCGCCGCGGCATCGGGCGTCTCCGCCAGCGCCGCACGCTGCGCCCGGATCCGTTTCAGGGTCCGGGTGAGATGCTCGACCTCTTCCTCCACCTTGCCCTTGCCCTGACGCGCCTTCCTGTGCCGATCGTAGTAGCTTTCCGCATTCTGCGCGGGGGTGAGCTCCGGGGCGAGCTCGATATCCACCATCGTATCGGAATGGAAGAAATCCGTCGCATGCAACCACCTGTCGCCCTTGCCGATCGTGTGGAGGTTGCTGGTGACAAGGTCGCCCAGCTCCCGGAAACGCTCGACGCCGGCATATTCGGCGAGCCTCCGCGTGAGCTTTTCGATGTTGGCGAGCACCTTGTTCTCGGAAATCTCCAGCTCCGTATCGGCCTGGACGGTCGCCTTTTCCACGTCACCCCGGGTCTCGGCTTCGTTGAAGCAGGCTTCGAGCTTCTCATTGAAGGATCCCTGGCCCGGAAGGTCGCGCACGGAGAAGTCCCTGTGTGTGTCGGCGGCTTTCACGCCTGTGCGTGCCGGCGGGAAAGGATCGAACGGAGAGCCGGACGTCTCTCCTTTCTTAGGGCGGCGATAGAATGCATCGAGGATCACGCCGTCGGTATCGGTGAGTATCGCGTTCGCCGCCGCTCCCCACAGGCGCACCCAGAGCACCTGCCTTTCCCCGCCGCGCAGGATAACGAGACGGACGATGCGTTCGCCGGGGAGCGCGGCTGTTGGCGTATCCGCCGTGGGTCCCGCGTCGCCAGAAGGGGCGCGCCGCACCTGCTCCGCACTCTCGATCCTTCCACCGCGGATGTGTGCCCGCAGGAATGACGCGAAGCGATACGGCTTTTCCGGATTGGCGAGCTTGTCGACGATCAGGTGCATGCGCGGCAGCCGCGCCGACAGGGAGACGAGCAGCATGGATGACGAGCCCGCGCGGAAGAGGTTGAGCACGAACCTGTCGTGCCGTGGCTGGTGCACCTCCTGGATGAGGCTGCCGGGGAGCGCCATCTCGGACAGGGCGAGGTCGATCTCTTTCCAGTTCAGCGATGCAGGAAGCCGACGAGGGGCGGGGGCGGCGTCGCTCATGCGTGGAGGCCGGCGTTGCGGAGAAACACCGCTTCATCCGCGCCAGAATAGAAAACGAGGGTCACCGTCCGCGGCAGGTCGTTCGCCGAGAGCCACGCCAGGATCGCATCCGCGGCGACGCGCGCCGCGCTTTCCCGCGGATAGCCGTAGACACCGGTCGATATCGCGGGAAAGGCGATGCTCTGCGCGTCCTGCCGCGCGGCAATCTCCAGGCAGCTCCTGTAGCAGCGCGCGAGCGTTGCCGGTTCGCCGGCGTTGCCTCCGTGCCAGATGGGGCCCACCGTGTGAATGACCCAGCGCGCGGGCAGCGACCCGGCGGTGGTCTCCACCGCATCACCGGCCGGGAGGCCGTCGGGAAATCGCGTCGCACGCAGGCGGCGGCACTCTTCGAGTATGGACGGCCCGCCGGCCCGATGAATCGCCCCGTCGACGCCGCCGCCGCCCATGAGGGACGAGTTCGCCGCATTCACGATTGCGTCCGCGTGGACACGCGTGATGTCGCCGGTCGCCACCGTCAGGCGTCCACCGAAAAAGGGGCCGCTCACAGCAGCTTTCTCACTTCCGACACCATGTAGAATGAACCGGTGACGAGTATCGGCATGCGACCGCCGGACAGCTCCCGCGCCAGGCGAAGTGCCTCCCGCGGATCCTTCTCCAGCCGGGTCGCGGGATTCCGTGCGCTGAAAATCTCCGCAACCTCCCGCGGATTGCTCTCCTTGAAGGTGCCAGGTGTGGAGATGATGATGTGCGTGAATGCCGGGGCGAGGATTGCTGCCATCTCCATCGGCTTCTTTCCGGACACCGAGCCAAAAATGAGGATGGAAGGGCCCGGGCAGATCTTGCGAAACGATTCGAGGAGCCGCGTGACGGCAAGCGGTGTGTGCGCGCCGTCCAGAACGATCACCGGCGCGCCGCTTCGTACTTCCATGCGGCCGGGAAGCGTCGCGGAAAGGAAACCGTCACGGTAGTGGGCAGGAAGGATCTCCGGGCGCGTGCGGCGCAGGGTGAGATACGCCAGGGCGGCGTTTTCAGCCTGGAACTCCCCGACCAGGGAAAGCCTGAAGTCGACCGGCGGCTCCTTGCCCAGGCGCAGGGTGAACGAGGTGCCGCGCGCATCCACGCGTGCATCGATCGCTCCGACTTCTTCGTCCAGGAATGTGCCCGGCGCTCCACGCTCCGTGCATACCTTCTGAAAAACCTCCCGCGCCGCGGGGGCCTGGAACCCGATGAAGACCGGCGCTCCCGGCTTGATGATGCCCGCTTTCTCGAAGGCGATCAGCTCCAGCGTGTCACCGAGTATGTCGGTGTGCTCGAGATCGAGCGGCGTGATGACGCAGGCGGCCGGGCTTACGACATTTGTCGCATCCAGCCTGCCGCCGATGCCGACCTCGATCACGGCATCCGTGCAGCCTGCATCGCGGAAATACAGGAATGCGAGCAGGGTGAGCAGCTCGAAAGTGGTGGGGGCAAAGTGACCGGGCATGCCTTCGGCGGGAAGCGCATCGATTGCCGTCTTTATTGCCCGCCCGAGCCCGACGATGAGGTCATCCCGGGGCGGCTCACCCTGGAGGCTGATGCGCTCGGTCGCGGAATGGACATGAGGCGAGGTGTACAGGCCTGTGCGGACGCCAGCGGCGTGCAGCACGGAGGCGATCAGGACCGCGGTGGAGCCTTTTCCCTTGGTGCCGGCCACGTGGATGATGCGGAGTGCCTCATGCGGGTTTCCAAACAGGGCAAGCAGGCTGCGCATCCTGTCCAGGCGGAAGGACCGCTTGTCCGCCGGCAGCGTATTCTTCTCCAGATTCGTGAAGGATTCTGCCCAGGAGTAAACGCCCTCCGGCGTGCGCAGCCCCTCCGTCATCGACGAAGCACCGAGGTCTCCCGTTCCATCGTGCCGGTCTGGAGTATCTCGTGGATCTTGTAGGTCCCGTACTTGCGCGCCTTGAGGAACCCGTTCCACGCGGCGTCTGCCAGTCTTCCGGCGACGAGCCAGTCCGAAAGCCACTGGTGCGTGTACTGGGGGTCCTGTTGGGGGAAGCCGGCCTGGATCTCAAGCAGCCAGGCCTGGTTGTAATCCTCCTGCGAGCCGATGTGCGGGGCCATGATGATGGGGATGCCCAGGCCGCAGTAGAAGGAGAGCTCGCTCGGCTTCGTCCACAGGAGATCGGTTGTCCGCATGCACTGCGTGAAGCCCGCGAAATACTCCGGCAACGTCTTTCCGCCCACGATGGTGATCTGGGGGAGCGCGAG
>PMDT01000193.1 GCA_003154555.1 Spirochaetaceae bacterium | reverse complement strand
GTTGCTATCGTCATGGGACCGACGCCGCCCGGAACGGGCGTGTACGCCGCGCACCGGTCGATGACTGCGGAAAGCTCCACGTCGCCGACATTGCCCGGGTGGTAGCCGGCATCGACGACCACCGCGCCGTCGCGGATCCAGGCCCCCTTGATGAACTCCGGCTTGCCCACCGCGCCGATGACGATATCGGCAGTGTGCACCAGCTCGGGAAGACCGACGGTTTTCGAATGACAGATCGTCACGGTGGCGTTGACGTTGAGAAGCATCAGGGAGACAGGCTTTCCAAGTATGGGGCTGCGGCCGATCACGACCGCATGCCGTCCTTCCAGCGGGATCTTGTAGTGAGCGAGCAGGCGCATGATGCCCGCGGGCGTGGCCGATCCATATGCGGGCTCGCCCATCGCCATGCGACCGAAGCCGAGCATCGTCACACCATCCACGTCCTTTGCCAGGGCGATCCGTTCAAAACAGGCGCGCTCGTCTATCTGGCGCGGCACCGGATGCTGGAGGAGTATTCCCTGCACGTCGGTGTCCGCATTCAGCTCATCGATCTTCGCCAGGAGCTCGACTGTCGTGGTTGCTTCCGGCATGACGACCTTGAGGGATTCCATGCCCACGCGCCGGCATGCTGCCCCTTTCATCTTCACGTACGTCGCAGATGCCGGATCGTCTCCGACGAGTATCGTCGCGAGGATGGCAGACCTGCCAGCATTCCTCTCCTTGATCTTCTGGACCCGGACGCTGAGATCGGCCTCTATGGCCTGAGAGAGTGCTTTGCCGTCGAGAATCAAGCCGGACATGTGTCTCCCCCTTATGGTGTTGCAGGTCGTGTGGAAGGGTGCATTCCCCCCGCGGCGGGGCGGGGAGACTGTAGCACGAAAAACCTTGAAGCGTCAGCGCGGCGAACGAGTTATCCCGGAAAGGCTGAGTGCAGCAGTCCTTTTCCCAGTCGCGCAAGAGTGCCCGCGCAGAGCACCCCGACGGCGAGCACGACGACATCGACGATGCGTACCCAGGGCACGTACGGACCGACGGCAAGGGCAAGTGTCGCTGCAGCGATGCTCAGTACGAAGAAGGCACCTCCCAGGAGCTTCTTGCGTGAAAGAACCGGAGTACGGGTGCGCCGAAACCTCACCTTGCCATCCAGAAGCCCCGACAGGAATGAGACGAGCACGGCCAGGGGGAGCACGACGAGAAGCGGCGTGAGGATGCCGGCGACCTGGTCCGGATAGAAGCCGGGAAGCACCAGCGCAACCAGCGCGAGCACGAACGCGGAGGCGCAGAACGAAACGGAGAAGTGGAGGATCACCGGATGGATGTCAAGCCCGAGGATCAGCCGCCGCCGGTCCGAAACGGGATCCTTCCACGCCTCCATCATCTTCCGCGGCACGCCACACGCCGGGCAGACCTCTCCCACCTTGCCCGCCTCAACCACGTAACCGCACGACTTGCATCTCAATAGTTCGGCCATACACTCTCCCTGCTTGCGCCCGTGAGGCGGGGGCCTCACACGTCCCGATTGGCGGGTTTCATCCGCCCGATTTCCTTGTCGCTTCCTCGGCTGGCGCCTTCACGTCCACGATGAAAAGCACCACGGCCAAAACGAAGTATAGCCGGAATCCCCCGCAGGAATCCAGCCGCGCCGGCGATGGAGAAAAGGCGTGCTTCCTCCGATACAGAAAGAGAGACCCGAAGGCCGAGGAGACGCGCATGGATGAGAAGAGTCCCCAATCGATGTTGAAATGGATCAGCAGGACCTACGATCTCTCCCCCACTGCCCTGGCGCGCATGTTCCAGAGAAACGCGCGCACCATCAGCGTCTGGATGAAGGAAGGGCGCATCCCGGAGACGAACGGAAACAAGATCAGGTCTGCGTTCTACTACCTGAACAACAGCCCCGCCCCGCACGATCCCCGCAGATCAGGGATTGATATGATCTAGTTCTGCTTGCGGGGATGCAGTACGAGGTAGTCGTCGAGATAGCCATTCACCATCTGGAAGGTGTCTTTGTCGTAAAGCTTCCCGATGAGACCTCCGAAGGTCTTCTGGAGAAGCTCCGCCCACGCCGCCTCGGTCTGGGGAGGAACGGTGTTGATTTTCAGCCCGTACTTCTGCATCACGCTGATTGCCTGGCTGTCCGCCTTCAGGAGATCGGGCTTCAGTGAATCCGCGATCTGCTGCGCGGCCCCGATGAGCTTCGGCTGGAGGTCGGCGGGGATCTCGTTCCACGTCTTCGTGCTCACCACAGTCGCGCCCCACAGCGGACCGAGCCGCAGCGTGCACATGTTTCCGGCGATGCCGAACCACTGGCTGGAGGCCGCGACCAGCGGACTGGTCACCAACGCGTCCACCATGCCGCCCTGGAGGGATGTCATCAAGTCGGTGGAAGCGAGTGTGACCGTCTGGAATCCGAGGTTCTGATACGCCTGGATCTCGTCGGGATTTCCGCTCCAGACCCAGAGCTTCTGCTTGCGCAGATCATCGGGGGTCACGACGGGATAGCGAGTGAAGAAATAGACCCAGCCGCCGGGCGACCACATGACCGGCTTGAATCCGCGCTTCGTGAGCTCGGTGTCGAAGAAGGGCTTCATCTTGTCGAGGATGTAGAACAGCTCGTCGTCGCTTCTGAGGAGCAGGGGGAAGGAAAGCGTCTTCACCCCGTTGAAGATGCCCTGGAGCCCGCTCACCGTCATGAGGGATGCGTTAAGCGCGCCAATGCGCATTTTGCGGACCATGTCCGGCTCATCGCCCGCCACGCCGCCCGAGTATATCTTCACCGTCACTGTTCCGCCCGAGAGTCGATCCCACTCCGCTGCCAGACGTTTCAGCCCAAGCTCCCAGGGAGAGCCGGCCGGCGCGAGACTGCCCAGCTTGATCGTGAGACCCGGCGCCACGACGGCAATGGACATTGCCACGACCGCCGCCGTGAGAAGGCTTCCGCGTCTCATCCGCCACCTCCATTATCAAGGAAAAAATCGTCGATATGGTCGAGCATCCACTGCGCCCGACGCTGGTTGATGATGTTCACCAGCCGATCGGGGATATCGGCGTCCACGTTCACCGCAAGCGCCTTTCCCAGGAGATCTCTGAACTCGGCGGCATCCTGATTTTTCACGCTCACGCTCGAGGCAAGTGCGATGTAGGGCCCTGCGCGGAGCCCTTTTGACAGGTTGATGGCCTGCTGGAAGTTCTCCCGCGCCTTCTGCTCGCTGCCCCCCAGGTCCGCCGGGGCAGAGCCATAGAACGAAATGAATATCTCATGGACCGCGCCGGCGCTGTACGCGTTGTCCCAATCCTGCACCTGCTGGAGCAGCGCCACCGCACGCGTGACCGTGACGATCTGCGCAAAGTCGAATGGGTCGGCGCTGAATGCAGCCAGCCATGCCGCCCCCGCCCAGTACAGGTAGTCCTCGTCACTCCTGTTCACCATGCGGAGTGCCGCCAGAGGTGTGGCTCCTTCGATTGCAGTTGTAAAACCGTGGTGCCGGATCTCAAGCCCGCGCAGGACATCGTCGCGCGCGCGAAGAAAGAGCTTTTTCGCTCTCTGGCGCATTGCCTTCTGCTCATCGGCCTTTTCCACCGGAAGCTGGTCCGAAGGGGCTTGAACGAAGGCAAAGGCGTAGCTCACGTACGCGCGCCCGGTGGCCAGCGCGAGCGGCGCGTTCGTCGGGTCCGAATCAAGAAGGGATTCATAGATCTTCAGCGCAAAAGGCAGGGCATCGCCGACGAGCTCAGGGTCGTCATCGCCGGAGAATACGGTCCCCTGGCCGCTTCCTGCGAGAAAACCTGCCACTGTGCGTACGGCGAACTTGTCCAGCGAGCAGGAAAAGGCAAGAATCGTGAATACAGAGACGGTTGCCAGGAGACTGATTCTCGAGTGCGGCCTGTTCTCCATGATAACGTTAATATACGGCTTTCAGGATTGCCCGCACAGGTACGCAGTGCCGCACGGCTGCGATCGCCGCACGGCAGGTTGACGCGCGCCCGTGGCAGCCCTACATTCCTACAGGTAATGACAGGGCGCTACCGCTGCATTCTTATCGATCACGACGATACTGCCGTGGACAGCACGTCCGCAATCCACTACCCCGCCCATGTGGAAGCCCTGCGCGTGCTGCGTCCGGGCCGGACCCCGCCTACCGTCGATCAGTGGCTCATCAGTAATTTCCACGGCATCATGGAATATCTTGCGGGGGATCTTGCCATGACGAAGGAAGAGCTCGTCGCGGAGTTCGAGATCTGGCAGAGCTTCACCAGGACCCGCGTACCGCCCTTTTTCCCCGGATTTCTCGACCTGCTCCAGGAATACCGGGTGCGCGGCGGCAAGGTTGCGGTCATCTCTCATTCCGAGGTGGAAACTATCGAGCGGCATTACCGTTCCGCCCGCACCCCCCCCTTCATGCCTGACCTGATATTCGGCTGGGAGCATGACGAATCGCGGCGCAAACCATCCCCATGGCCGGTCCAGGAGGCGTTGCGCAGGCTTGGGTGCACGGCCGATGAAACACTGGTCGTCGATGACCTCAAGCCGGGCGTGCTCATGGCGCGGGCGACCGGAGTGGCCATCGCGGCGGCAGGCTGGAGCCATCGCGTCGATGAGATCGAGCGATATATGCGGACCGAGGCGGACATGTACTGCCCCTGTATCGACGACCTGGCCGCGATACTCCTCTCGTCATGACGACACGCCCTTCGGTGGCTGCCCGAATGCCACGGCTTACCCCAGGCATGGACGCCGAGGGCCGAGGAGTGCAGGGATGCACGCTACGAGGCCCGTGGCTGCCCGAATGCCACGGCTNNTACCGTGGCTGCCTTGAGATACGGGCGATTTCCCACTATACTAGAAAAGCGTTCCCGGGAGGGGTGAACGCTTTTCTATGAAGCGCGACACCCTGAAGCTTTTCAGAACGATCGAAACTCTTTTCAGCATCAAGGACCTCGACTCGTTGCTGGAAAACGTGCTCACCGAAGCGCGGCAATTCGTCAATGCGGATGCCGGCACGATCTATCTGGCCGCCCGGGGCTTTCTTTACTTCAGCTTCGTGCAGAACGATACCTTGTTTCGCGGAGAGACCAAGGACAAATACATCTCCAGCGGCGCGTCGATGCCCATCGACAAAGCCTCCCTCGCCGGATATGTCGCCAGGACAGGGGAGACGATCCTCATCGATGACGTCTACCATATCCAGAGCGAGGTCACTTTTTCCTTCAACCCCGCATTCGACCAGAAGACAAGCTACCACACCCGCTCCATACTCTGCGTGCCCCTGAAGACGCGGGAAAACGAGGTCGTCGGCGTCCTGCAGCTCATCAACGCGAAAAACGAATCGGGCAAGGTCGTCGCGTTCTCCATGCAGGACAAGTTGTTCATCTCGCAATTCGCGCAGAACGCGGCCGACGCCATCGAAAAGGCGCGCATGTCGCGCGAGATGGTCCTGCGGCTGGTAGAGCTCGCCGAGCTGCGCGACCCCTTCGAGACGAGCCGGCATGCCAAGCGGGTCGGGGCCTATTCGGTGGAGCTGTACGAGAAATGGGCCCAGCGGCGGAACGTTTCGGCGCGGGAGATCCGCAAGGTGCGGGACGTGCTGCGCACCGCGGCGATCCTGCACGACGTCGGGAAAGTCGCCGTGAGCGACACGATACTCAAGAAGCCCGACGTCCTCTCCTACGATGAAAAGCAGGCGATGCGCCTGCATACTATTCTCGGTGCGCGCCTGTTCAAGCGCACGACATCTTTCTGGGATTACATGTCCGCAGAGGTGGCGCTCAATCATCACGAGAACTGGGACGGCTCGGGCTATCCCGGGCGCATCGATGACTTGTACGCGGAGAAGATTTACATGGGTCCCGGCAAGCAGGGCACGGAGATCCCCCTCTCCGCGAGAGTCGTGGCAATCGCTGACGTCTATGACGCGCTTGTCTCCGAGCGGGCCTACAAAAAGGGATGGCGCCAGGAACATGCATTGCGCTACATTCGCTACCAGGCCGCCAGGAAATTCGACCCCGAGCTGGTCGCAATATTCACGCAGATGGGCGACCTCCTGAGCGCGATCGCGAAGAAGTACGCCTATTAGGGCACCGCGGTATTCCGCGGATTCGGGCACCGCGGATTCGCGCCACGGTCGATCGCAGCCGCGGTGACAAGCGTGCCGCGCGCTGGTGTTCAATTCCTGAATCTCGGAGGTGAACGAAATGTACTGCCAGAATTGCGGGAAAGAGCTTTCCAACCAGGCATCATTCTGCCCGGGCTGCGGCCATCCCGTGCGCGGCGCGAATCTTGCACCGGGCTTCCGGTCGGACAAGGCTGTGAGCCATTGCAGCAGGCTGGCGACGATGCTGCTCGCCCTTTTTCTCGGCGTGATCGGCGTGCATCGCTTCTACGTGGGCAAGATCGGCACCGGGGTTGCGATGATCTTCACCCTCGGCGGCTTCGGCATCTGGGCGCTCATTGATTTCATCATGATCGTCGTCGGCAACTTCACGGATATCGAGGGCAAGTACGTGCTGGACTGGGGCGTCTGAGGCGGCGGTCGTCCCTGCCGTCGCGGCACGCGGCCCTTCACGCGCGCGACATTTTCAGGCACACTTGCGCCGTTGATGCCCGCCCAGGACTCCGGCGTTTTCCGCCAGCTTCGTGATCACGCCCTTTACCTGCCCAATCCCGGTTTCGCAAACCCTGCGTGGGAGGTGGCGCGTCTCAAGGTCCTGATCGTCCGGCTGTCGCCCTTCATCGACGTGCAACGATCCACCCCGCACCTTTTCCTGTGCCGCGAGACGCGCGGTGCGCTTCCCGACGCATTCATCGACATGTCTTTCCTTCCCCTCCGCCACGACGCCGCTCTGCTGGAAGCGGCAGGTCTGCCGCTTCTGACAGGGACGCAATCGCATCGAGGCGCGGCCGATTTCGACATCGTGCTCGTCTCCAACTCATGGCTGCTCGAGCAGGCAAATCTTCCCTACCTGCTCGCGCACTCCGGCATCCCCCTCTGGTCCGGCCAGAGGGACAAGGCTTGGCCGCCATTCATCGTGGGTGGCTCCAATGCATCTGCCGCGCACGCCCTGGTGAAGGAAGACGGCGACTGCATTGCGGATGCACTCTTCTTCGGTGAGGGCGAAGGGAGAGTGGGCAAGATCCTTCTGCTCTGGAGCAGTCTCTCATCGATGCCGAAAAGAAAAAGACTCGCGGCGATTGCTGCCGAGGTTGAGGGACTGTGGCCGTCCGGAAGCCTGGGCACGCATACCCGAAAGGCGCGCGCGGCACCGGATGCCGTTTCCGCGGCGTGGAATGGTGCGCCCGTGCTCCCGGGCCCCGAGGCGTCCACGGCGCGTTTATCGATTTCGCTCGGTTGTCCCTGCCTCTGCTCGTTCTGTTTCGAAGGCCACGACCGCGCGCCCTATCGCGAAATCAGCGCCGCCGTTCTCCTGGCCGCGGCGCGGGAGCTGAAGCAGGCAACCGGCGCGGACACCCTCGAGGTGGACAGCTTCAACTTCAACACCCATGCGGAGCTCGCCCCGCTGCTCGAGGGTTTTCATGTCCTGTTCCACAGGGTGAATCTCATGAGCCAGAGGGTCGACATCCTGGCGCGCCATCCCGGCCTCCTGGACCTGGAGATCGCCGCTGACAAGCACAGCTTCACCCTCGGCATCGAAGGGATCAGCGGCCGCATGCGGCGTTTCCTCCACAAGAGCCTGGAGGACGCAGAAATCCGCCAGGCGCTGGAAGCGCTGCACGGCAAAAAGACCCGGGAAATAAAGCTCTTCTATCTTCTCTCCGGTCACGAGACGGGCGAGGATTTCGATGAGCTTGCCGGGTTCATGCGATGGCTGAAGGAGCTTCGTGAGCGTGCGACGGCGCCCCCCAGAATCGTCTTCTCCTTTGGCATGCTCGTGCGCATGCCCTTCACGCCCATGCGCTACGATCCTCCCCTGCTGGACGCGCAGGCGTGGCGTGCGCCGGCCGGGCGGGCAAAATCGATCTGCGAGACGAACGGCTTCGAGTTCCGCCGCGCCATGGACTGGCCAGAGTACTGCGCCACGCAGATGCTCGCGGCAAGCGGGCACGATGTGCATCCCCTCCTCCTGCAGATCGCGCACGCAGGGCCGGTCGATGGTGCGGGGTTGGGCCCGCAGGCCGCAGAAGCCATCACGCGGTGGGTGGAAGTTCACGGCGATGCGATTGCCGGCAATGCCACAAGCAAACACGCGTTTGGATTCCCCTTCCTCGATGACGAACAGACCCGCACATTCCTCCACGGGCAGTATGAAAAGGCACTTGCGGGAAGGGATGACGGCTATTGCCGAAAAGGCGAACCGGGAAGTCGCATCTGCGCCTCATGCACGGGGTGCACGCGCAATCCGCGCAAGTCCCGTGGTGCCTTCGCGCCGGAGCAGTCCGCCCCCGCGCTGGCCACGCTCGTCAGCCGCAAGCATCGCTTAAAGCCCGTGATTGTGCGGGCCCGGTTGCCGCAGGAGGCGGCCGGAATGGGCGCAACCTGGGCAGGTGCGTGGCTGTTGCGGGAGTTGCTGAAGCGGCACGCCGACCAGACGGATAATATCCTCGCCGTCCATGAAGCGCTCGTCGAAGAGTCGGGATTGCTCGGCACGGATGTGCCCTGGTTCGGGCAGACCCTCGTCGCCGTGACCGCGTGGGACGCTGATTCCCTTGGGGAGGCAATTGAAGACCCTGACGGTCCTCTTTCTCTGTGGGAATCTCAACAGGGCCGGGAGGCCGTGCGCAGAATCAACATGCGCCTCGAGCTGCCGACAGCGCTGTTTCCCGACCCGGCCGCACGGCTTGCGGAGTATCTACGGAACCATCACGCGCCGGTGACGCTGACAAGGAGAGACGGCGTGGAGACGCTGGTCGTGCCGGAGAAATCCATGAAGAAGCAGATGCTGCTCGCCGGCGCATGTCGACGAGTCAACGACGCAACTGTCTTTCAACTCGTGCTCGGCAGAAAGCCATTCCTTGGAGATTTTCTTTCGCTGTCTACCAGTGCCGCGCGCGATGCCCGCGCCGAGATCACCCAGATCGCCTGACTTTCCTCAGGGCGTGACGCCCGCACCCTCAGGCCAGCTTTTCTGGATATTCTGAAGAATCTCTTCATAGGGATAGGCACCGGTGAGCTTCATCCGCGCCTCGCCTTTCCAGAAGAGCATGATCGTCGGGATCCCCTGAACCTCGTAGATCTGCGCGACCTGGGGCTTGCGGTCGACATTCACCTTGACCGTGAGAATGCGGCCGACATACTCGTGGGCCAGTCTTTCGATGGCCGGGGAGACGATGCGACACGGGCCGCACCACTCGGCCCAGAAATCCGCCAGCACGGGCATCTCTGACACGCGGATGAGCTCGATGAACGAACCGGGCAGCCCCGCCACGTGATGATTGCCCATGCCTGTTGCATCCATTCCGAGCTGAAAGATACTCACGGGATGCGCGCGATGCAATCAGCGCGGCCTCTTGCTCGCGTGGACGCCTGCCGCTACATTATCAGCATGCCAGCACCCGTACATGTTCCGACCCGCCAGGAGGCCATGGAGCTTTTCCTGCAGCACAATTCGAGCGAAAGCCTGCGCGGCCATGCCCTCTCCGTGGAGGCGGTCATGCGCCATTACGCGCGTCTCTTTGGCGATGACGAGGAGAAATGGGGAATCATCGGCCTTGTGCACGACATCGACTACGAGCGTTTCCCCGAGCAGCACTGCCGCAAGAGCGTGGAGATCCTCACCGAGGCGGGGTGGCCGCCCGAATACATCCACGCCGTTGTGAGCCACGGATGGGGAATCTGCTCCGAAGTGGAGCCGACAGAGAGGATGGAGAAGGTCCTCTATGCCGTGGACGAGCTCACGGGGCTCGTGAAGGCATCCGCACTCATGCGGCCGTCGCGGAGCGTCCTGGACATCGAAGCGTCATCCGTGAAGAAGAAGTGGAAGGACGCCCGATTCGCGGCCGGTGTGAACAGATCCGTCATCGAGAAAGGTGCGGCCATGATGGGTGTGGAAATCGGCGAGCTCATCACGCAGACAATCGCCGGGATGCGGACCGTGGCCGCGGAGATCGGCCTGGCAGGAGCGCCTGCCCAGGCCTGACGGCCGCGAACCGGGCGCTTCACCCGGCGTGCAGCTCAATTGTATCTGTCGATGCCTCGGGGGCGATGACCAGGACAAAGCGCTCAATGTCCTCCAGGTGAGAGCGAACACGCTGTTCCCCGATGCCTGCCGGCGCGTAGACGGTGAACAGGAGATCCCGCGTCTCGGCGGTAATGGGTGAGCGTTTGTCAGGGCCATGGAGGACGCAGGAGATGACCCCCTGCGCGTCAGAGATCGCCATGTCACCTTCCTTGAGCGTGCGTTCTTCTCCACTCAGAGTCGTATAGACCTCGCGCCCGTTTGCGGCACTGACGCGCAGCGGCGGAGCGATCCGCGCAAGATCATGCCCGGCCGTGAGGAGCATGTTCGAAAGCTCCGCCATGAACATCGCCTGCACGAGGGCGCTCACCGATGGTATCTGGCGGCCTTTCCAGATCACCGAATCGAGCTGCAACGCGACGTGATACGTCTTCTTGAAGCGACGGTAGTATGCCTCGTAGGCGGCCATCACCGGTTCCGCCTTGAGCGCCTCCTTGCCGCCTGCCCCGAACCGTGCGCGCAGGTCGATTTCCAGATTTTCCCTCAGCCGATCCAGCCCCTCATGCCGCGGCGGGTTACGCGCTCCGCGCATCGTGAGGATACCGATGACAGCGCCGGGGTATCCTTTGTGAAAGGTCTCATCGATTTCAATCATGCTGTCCTCCCGGAAGCTATTTTCGCCCAATGAGAATGCCCGCAACAACCGCCGCGCACCCGAACACGTGAATCGGGTGCAGAGGCTCGCTGAGTATGAGAGCTGATAGGACGAGCGCGCTCACCGGCAGTGCCGCGGTGGCGATGCCCGTCCTGGTCGCGGGGATGCAGAGCGCCCCATGGCCCCAGAGAATGTAGGCGATGACGGTCGCCACCGCGCCGTAGTAGATGACCGAAACCCATCCAACGATCTCGATCTGATGCAGCCGGAAGCCGCGCAGGTCCAGGAGCGCAAACGGCAGGATCATGAGCGCGCTCATCCCCACGAGGACCGTGGTATTCGTGACCGAACCGATGCGTCCCCCCGAGGACTTGCGAAAGATCGTGAGCAGGGACTCGCAGACGGTGGCGCCGAAAACGAGAAGATTGCCGACCAGATACCCATGCGCGCCGCGCGCCGGGTTTCCCCACAGGTTCACGAGGAAGAGACCGACGACCGTCAGCCCCACCCCGGCCGCCCCGGCGCGACCGATGCGCTCTTTCAGCACCACCGCGGCGAGCACAGCCATGACCGCGGGTGCCGCGCTCGTGATGACCCCCGCACTCACCGCCGAGGTGAAGCGAAGACCGGAAAGCGTGCAGATGCGGAAAAGCACGATGCCAAAAAGCGCCTGGAGAAACATGTAGAAAAGCTCGCGACGCCCGAGGAGCCGCAACTCACTCCGGCGCACGATCTGCGCGGGAAGAATTGCCACGAGGGCGGCGCAGAGACTCAGCTCGACGGAGAGAAAGACCGGTATGCGCACTGACAGGAGCTTTCCCACGACGACGCTGCTGCCGGCCAGGGCCATGGCAAGCACGACCTCCAGGAGGCCCCGTCTTTCGACTCGCGCATCGGCGCGCGCTGCCGTTTGAATCGCATCCGTACCCATGCAATTTCCGCGACAAATGTAGATGCGGCAAGTGGTTTACGAAAGATCCACTTTCATGAATAATTCATGGGTCCACTTCTGGAGGGAAGAATGCCGTTCCTCGCCATCGATCGCGGTGCGCCGGAGCCGCTCACGCGACAGGTCTACGATCGGATGCGCGGGCTCATCCTCGAGGGAACGCTGCCGTCGGGATCGCGCATCATCTCCACGCGGCGGCTTGCCGGGGAGCTCCGCGTCTCGCGCAACATCGCACTCGCTGCCTTCGACCAGCTCCTGGCAGAAGGCTACATCGAGACGCGCGCCGGCGCGGGCACATTTGTCGCATCGGGTGCCGCCTTCAGTCCCGGGGAGCTGCCGGATCTCTCGGCCATCCGCAAGGTCGGTTTCAAGCCCTTTCATGCCGGGCTCATCGATTTCCGCTCAGGCCTTCCCGACCTCACGCTCTTCCCCGTGCGGACCTGGCAGCGATTGAGCCGCGAGGTGTGGGGCAGCCTCACACCGCTGGACCTTTCCTATTCGCAGCCGGAGGGCAGGCCGGAGCTGCGGGAAGAGATTGCCCGTTACATCGCCGCCTATCGCGGCGTGCGCTGCCATCCCGAGCAGATTTTAGTGACCGGGGGAACGACACAGGCGGTCGGCATCGTGAGCAGGCTGCTTCTCCGTGGAACGCGCGCGGCCTGCATCCTGGAAGATCCGGTGACGGCGGACATCCAGCGCATCGTCACCGTCTCCGGGGGGAGCATCATCCCCGTGCGTGTCGACGTGCAGTGCATGGACGTTGACTCGCTGC
>PMDT01000371.1 GCA_003154555.1 Spirochaetaceae bacterium | reverse complement strand
TGCACAGGAAAAGGTGACCGCCGCGGCCCCCATCTACCTGGATACTTCCCAGGACAGGATGGCCTCCATCTTCACCCGGCTGGACGGTCTTGACGGGACGCCGGTCGCGCTCATCCAGGTGGATTCCCCGCGCGACATCAGGCAGCAGGGCACGAAAACGGTGCGGTACTTTTTCATCTGGTTGTTTTTCGTGGGCGCCGGCTTCTGCGGCGTCGTCCTGCTCACGATCGAACGCATCATCCTTTCCCGGCTGGTTCACCTGGGCAGGAGCATGCTCGCAATCGGGACCGGCGGAGACTCCACGCGTCGCATCACCATCTCGGGCAAGGACCAGATCGCCTACATCGGCGCGGCCATTAACGGCATGCTCGACGCGCTGGCCCGGTCCACGGAGCAGTTGCGGGAAAGCGAACGGCGCAACGCGGCGTTCCTCGATGCGGTCCCCGACACGATTTTTCGTGTGACCCGGGACGGGACGATCCTCGATGCGCGCTCGTCGCACATCGAGACGCTGCTGGAGACTGCCGGAAACCTGGTCGGCAAGGACGCCGAGCAGATCCTCCCGCTGTACTCCTTCATCTCCCCCGACCTTTTCGACAAGTCACTTGCCGCGACGGAGGCGGCGCTGAACACGGGCGTCACCCAGACCCTCTCCTTCTCCGTGGACACGGAGTCGGGCAAGCGCCACTTCGAGGAGCGCTTCGTCGCGGCCACCGACAAAGAGGTGATCGCACTCGTGCGGGAGGTGACGGACATCAGGAACGCGGAGGAGACGCGGCGGCGCGAGCTTCTCCTGAAGGAGATCCACCACCGGGTGAAGAACAACCTGCAGGTGATCTCCAGCCTCCTCGCGCTGCAGGCGGGGGCATCGAAGGATCACACGACGCGAAGGCTCCTCATGGAGAGCCGCGACAGGGTGCGGTCAATGGGACTCATCCACGAGCGGCTCTACCAGTCCGACAGCGAGCGGGGCATGAGCTTCGCCGCCTACGTGAATGACCTTGCGGCGCACCTGCGCCACTCCTACACGGGAAGCTCCGAGGCGATCACGATGTCACTCGACGTGCAGGACATCGTGCTGGACATGGATGCCTCCGTGCCGTGCGGCCTGATCATCAACGAGCTCCTTTCCAATTCGCTGAAACACGCCTTCATGGAAGGAAAGGGAGGCACCATCGCGGTGCGTATCCGCGAAGAACCGAAGGGGACGGTGGTGCTCACCGTGAGCGATGACGGTCAGGGTCTGCCGCTTGGTTTCGATATCACGGCGACGCACACCCTGGGTCTGCGCATCGTGGGCTCCCTCGTCGCGCAGCTCAAGGGGACGATCAACGCAGGCCACGGCCCGGGCGCATCATTCACGGTCACCTTTCCGCTGGCGTGAATGCCCGCATGGGCATGGCAGCCGCTACTCTTTTTCCAGCACGAGCAACGACACGTCGTCGTTGAAAGACTCCGAGCCGCGCCAGGCAACAAGCTCCCGGCGTATCCCTGCAACGACCTCCGCGAGCGGTTGATTCCGTCCCGCCTTCACCGCCTCCTCCAGCCGCCGGGCGCCGAAGCTCGCGCCGGCCGGATTCGCGCAGTCCATGAGGCCGTCGGAATAGAGGAAGAGCCTGTCTCCCTTTTCCATCTGCACCTCCTCGGAGGCGACCTCGGCACCGGGGAAAAGGCCGACCGCGTAGCCTTCCGTCTTCACCATCCGTACCGAGCCGTCCGCCTTGTGCAGCAGCGGGAAAGGATGCCCGGCGCGGACCAGGCGCACTCGACCGGAGCTGGTATCGATCACCCCGTACGTCATGGTGAAATACGGATTTGTGTCTTCACGGACGTAGAACCGGCTGCTCAGCCGCTTCACGACCTCCGCCGGTGGGATGATGNNAGCGCGGAGAGCACGCCCTGCCCCACGACGTCCAGTGCGTAGAAGGCGGCATGCTGGTCGTCGACGCGGAAACAGCCCAGGGCGTCACCGCCGCCCAGTGGAGTGGGAAGAAAAAGCCAATCGAAACGCAGCCCTGCAATGGCTGTCTCACGAGAGGGCAGAAGACGCTT
Organism: Spirochaetaceae bacterium; assembly: GCA_003154555.1. Classification (GTDB taxonomy): domain Bacteria; phylum Spirochaetota; class Spirochaetia; order SZUA-6; family Fen-1364; genus Fen-1364. The sequence goes on along the minus strand of PMDT01000371.1, from coordinate 2,725 downwards.
CTGCGCGACGGCGAGCTCCTCGAGCTGCCGCAGGACCATCTGCTGGATGCGGTCGCGCTCGGAGGATTCGTGAAAAACATAGAGGATGCCGAAGAGTGTGCCTTCGGGGCTGCGCAACGGTGAGGCGCTGAAATCAACGGGTATCTCCCGTCCCCCGTCGGCAACAAGGCGACAGTTGGCGCGCAGCGTGCTCTTCCCCTCCAGGAAAGGCTCGGTGACGGGAAACTGAAGCGGGGCGCGCGTTTCCATGTCGATCAGGGACACGATCTCCGTCATGCGCGTTTCCAGTATCTGCGCGCGCCCCTTGCCCAGGAGCGTCTCCGCCGAAGGGTTGGCGAACTTTACGTATCCTTTCGGGTCACAGATGATGACCGCCTCCATCATGCTGGCCGCCACCGCTGACATCCACCAGCCGTTCTCCCGCATGCCCCGCGTGCGGCGATGCTTGAGGAGCGACATCTGGATGATGGCGTGGAGGCTTTTCTCCTCGAAGGGTTTCAGCACGTAGCCGTACGGCTCGCTGAGCTGCGCCTGCTCCAATGTTTCCTCGTCGGCAAACGCGGTGAGATAGACGATGGGCACGTCCAGCCTCTGGCGGATCCGCTGTGCCGCCTCGATGCCAGTCATAGCGCCTTTGAGGTGGATGTCCATGAGCACGAGGTCCGGCTCGGTCTCCAGCAGACGGGCCACGGCGTCTTCTCCCGTCATGGCCATCACGGGCACTTCATACCCGAGCCCTTTCAATGCCTCGGCGATCTGCAGGGCAACCACCCCCTCGTCTTCGACAACCATGATCCGTGCTTTTGCCATATGCTCCCCCCTTAGGTCGCGCAAACGTCCAGGGCAAGACCGGCGAGCGCGACGATCCCGTGCTCGAGCGCGCCGTCGTTGAAATCGAAGCTCGCCGCATGGAGCGCCGACCAGCTCTCCCCCAGCCCGAGACGCAGGAGAGCGCCCGGGACTTTTTCGAGGTAAAAGGCGAAATCCTCCGCGCCCATTGTGAGCGGATGCACGTCGGACCACGCCATGTCTCCCAGGAGCCGGGTCACGACACGTCTTGCCCTCTGGACGGCGTCGGCGTCGTTGACCAGGGGCACGTACCCCTCGGTGTAGGTCAGATCCGCCGTGCAGCCTGCCGCCGCGCAGACGCCCCGCACGATCCGTTCCATCCTGCCTTTCAGCAGCGGCTGGAGGGACCGGTCGAAGTAGCGGGTGGTTCCCTCCAGGGCGACCTCGTCGGGGATGACATTGCTCGCGTGTCCTCCCTCGATCCTGCAGATGGAGAGCACAGCAGGCGCCAAGGGATCGACGCCCCGCGACACGACCGCCTGCAGCGCGCTCACGACCTGCGCCGCCGCGAGCACGGGGTCCGACGCCTTGTCCGGCATTGCCGCGTGGCCACCCTTGCCGCGAACGACGATGGTGAATGTATCCGCCGCGGCCATGGCCGGGCCGGGCGCCGCACTGAGGGTGCCGAATGGCTGCCGGGGCCACCCATGCAGCGCAAAGGCGAACGCGGGCCGCGGCGCGATTTCCAGGAGCCCCTTGTCGATAAGGGCCTTGCCTCCGCACGACTCCTCCTCTGCAGGCTGGAAGACGAAACGGATGCTTCCCGCAATCTCGCGTTTCATTTCCTGGAGCGTCCGGAGCACGCCGTAGAGGATCGCCATGTGCCCGTCATGCCCGCAGGCATGCGACCTTCCCGGATGCTCTGATTTCCAGCCTGCACCTGACAGGTCCGCCACAGGCAGCGCGTCGATGTCGGCACGGAGAAGGATGCAGGGTCCCGCCTTTTCGCCCGACAACAGGCCGATGGTGTCGGTCTCCATGAGAGGCGGGAGCACATCCAGGTGCAGGGACGAGAGTGCGCCGCGGAGGGTCTTGCAGGTCTCTCTCTCCTGATAATGCAGCTCGGGGATACGGTGCAGCGCATGACGAAGGGCGATGACGTCGGGGAGCATATCGATGACGCGGCGGCGAAGCGCCGTGGTGTCAGTCATAACTCTGATTGTAGCAGATACGGGCCTCGTCTGCCGGTCAGAGAAAAGACGAGCCGGCCTGCGCAGTGCGGTGAATGCGCACATTACCGCTGCGCGGGCCGGCTCCCGGCAAAAAGAAACGATGGGGTGAGCTACATTTTTGGCGGGAACTTCTCCGGATCGATCACAAACCAGACCTTTCCGACGTTCTGACCCGTCGTGTCACCGCGCCTGGTGTCCTTGACCCAGTAGTATAGCGGGTATCCCTTGAAGGTCGCCTGCGGTGCCCCGTCCGACCGGGAGATGGTACCGAAGTCCATCGCGTTCAGACCCGAGGGAACGACAAATGATGCAGGATCGAATGCAGGCCACGCCTTCAAACAGCCGCCCGTGCAGGCGCTCACGCCCGGAGTGTCCGTCGTGTACCAGTAGAGGGTGTTGCCCTTTGCATCCACGAGATAGTTGCCGAGCTTTGCATCGGTGGCCACCATGACCGTGTAGGCGGGTACCTTCAGCACATACCAGACCTTACCGACGCCTTCGCCCGTCATGTCGCCCATCCTGGCATCCTTCTGCCAGTAGTACAGGGGCCACCCGAGATAAGTCGTCTGCCTGGTGCCGTCCGTGCGCGTGATGGTGCCGAAATCGGATGCCATCAACTGGCCGGACAGGTTCGTCGTGTCGCCGTAGAATACCGGCCATGCCTTGGCGCAACCGCCATAGCAGGCACTCTGACCATTGGCGTC
>PMDT01000085.1:6561-10126 GCA_003154555.1 Spirochaetaceae bacterium | reverse complement strand
GCATGAGCATGATCGCCTGGGCCAATGCCGACACGGTCCGCCTCCTGAGCGGCGTCGACATCACCGCCGATGACGTGACCCTCTCAAAGGACCAGACGGCGCTTCTGAACGCGAGCAATGAGAGCGATATATTCGGCTCCGCCGAGACGACGCTCACCGCCGCGCAGGCGAGCGCCCCGGTCATTGCCGCCGCCGCGCCCAGGACTCCGACAACGGCAGCCGCCACTGTGGGTTCCTGGCAATTCATCCTCGTGCGCCTGAAGGACTCCGGGCAGGCCACGCGATTTATCAGCGACACTAACACGTGGCTGGGAGGCCAGGGAATCGCGGCAAAGGCCGCGGGGTGGAAGGCCGCTGCCGGACCGCTGGCCCAGAGCATTGACGTGATCCGCGTCGTCTTTTCCATCGCCATCCTCATCGTCGCGATCGTCGCCATCATCATCATCATGAACACGCTGGTGATATCGGTGATCGAGCGCACGGGAGAAATCGGCACGATGCGCGCCCTGGGCGCGCAGAAACCGTTCGTCTGGCTCATGTTCCTCGTGGAGACGCTCACGGTGACCATTGCATTCGGCATCGTCGGCATCGCGCTGGCTTCCGGTATCATCGGGGTGGTCAACCTCGCGCATGTGTCCACCACGGACTTCTTCACGCAGCTCATCTTCGGCGGCAAGGTGCTTCGCCTCGGGATCCGCCCTCTCTCTTTCCTGGGCACGCTCGCCATGGTGGCGGCTGTCGGGCTCGTGTCCCACCTGTATCCGGTTATCGTCGCGCTGAAGGTCCCGCCCGTGCGGGCCATGCAGGGCGAGTAGGGAGAAGCCCATGGCGCTTGCAACCATCGCATTCAAGAACCTGAACCGGCAGAAGAAGAGGACAATTCTCCTGGGCGGGGCCATTGCATTCGGCGTGCTGATCGTGACGCTGATCGACGGCTTTTCCGGGGCGTTCAAGCAGAACGTGAGCGAGAATTTCGCCGATATCGCGGCGGGTCACATTTTCGTGGAGGGAAGTGAGAAGACCGCGTCAGGGAAGACGCTCACCGTGATCCGCGACGACACGGTCCTCACCGATGTCCTGAAGGAGACCGGCATTCCGGCGCAATACCTGTCCAAGCGATCCATCGCCCAGGGAACACTGATTTTCGAGAGCAAGAAGACCCAGCTCAACATCCAGGGTGTGGATTTTGGCAACGAGCGCTACCTCACGGAGCGCCTCGTGCTTGCCCATGGCAGCTTTGCGGCAATGAGTGACCGCCAGGGTCTCATCCTGAGCGAGCAGACGGCGACGAAGCTCAACGCGCAGATCGGTGACAGGCTCCTGTTCCAGCTCACGACGGTGACGGGCCAGCAGAATGTCGGCGACATGGTCCTCGTGGCGACCACGCCGGACACGGGGCTCCTGTCCGGTTTCTCTGCGTACGCCAACCTTTCCTACCTCAACGAGCTCCTCAATCTTGGAAACGGCGAGTACCAGACGCTCGGTATCTACCTGCCGTCCCTTGCGGGAATGGATCGCTACGCGACGACGTACTACGACGCGCTGCGCCTCAAGGCCAACGTGAAGGACCGATCGAAGACCGCGGACACGCAGGGAACGGGCTTCGGGCCGATGGCGGCCTTCATGGGCGGCGGCACAACCGAGGACACCTGGACGGGCGTCCGCTACCGCGTCTTCACTCTCGACGACCTGCTCTCCTCGGTCCAGCAGATTGTGAACGTGCTCAATTCCGTCTCCATCGGCATCCTCATCGTGCTCTTCGTCATCATCATGGTGGGCATCCTGAATACATTCCGCATGACCATGTACGAAAGGATCCGCGAGATCGGGACGATGCGGGCCCTCGGGATGCTGCGCTCCGGCGTGCGGAATCTCTTTCTCCTGGAGGCGCTCTTTCTTGCCCTTGCAGGTGTCGTGGTGGGCTTCGCGGCTGCCGGATTGGTGATGGGGGTATTGTCACTGTTCAACCTGGGGACCAACTCGCCGCTCTTCATCCTGCTGCGGGCAGGACACTTGAGCTTCCACGTGCCCATTGCGCAGGCAATCGAGAACATCCTCATCATCGCCGCACTTACCCTTGTGGCGGCATATTTCCCCGCGCGGGCCGCGGCGCGACTGTCGCCGGCGCTGGCCCTGCGGACAACCAAGTAGACGATCGGAGGTCGTAATGCGCTTTTCAATAAAATGGGTGCTGGTTCTTCTCACGTTCGTCGTGCTCGGGGCGACGGGTGCCGCCGCGGAGGCGCCGGATTTCGCCGCCATGCTCAAGGCAGTCGACGCGAACGGCGATTTCGGATCGCAGGACTATTCAGCCATGTTCACGATCGTAACGCAGAAGCCCACGGAAAAAGACTCCGTGATGCAGGTGAAGCTCTTCCGCCGCGATAACAACGACCAGATGGTGTGGATCATGCAGAAGCCTGAGGCGCAGAAGGGACAGGGCTTTCTGAAGGTGGATGAGAATGTCTGGATGTACGATCCCGAGTCGGGAAAATACAGCCACAGCACCATGAAGGAGACGATCCAGAACTCCAAGGCCAAGAGCTCGGATCTCAAGAAGACGAGCTACGGGGATGACTACACCGTCGCCGCCTGGGAGGAAGGAATGCTGGGGAAATACCCCATTTACCTTCTGACCTTGAAGGCAAAAAGCGATGAGGTGAGCTATCCGATGCTGAAGTTGTCTATCCGAAAGGACAAGCCCCTCGCGCTGAAAGAAGAGGATTACAGCCTCACGGCGCGGCTCATGCGCACCGTCCTCTTCCCGCCCCGGTACATCGACGTGGCAGGCAAGACCGTGTACTCGCAGATGCTCATAGAAGACAACCTGAACCCGGGCGAAAAGAGCCAGCTCACCATTGCCGATGTGTCGGTGGCGAAGCTGCCCGATGCGACTTTCTCAAAGGCCTTCCTGGGACAATCGGCGCGCTAGCCGCCGCACACGGAGGAAATGATGAATGCAAAAATCGGGTTCCTGTCGGTCCTGGCCCTCGGCGCGCTGCTCGCCCTTCCCCTGGCGGCACAGGATGCCACGGCATCGTCGGGAGACGATGTTTTCAACAGCGACGAGAGCGTGACGACCACCAACGATCAGACGCAGAATGCGGCTCCGCGCAACGACGTGTTGAAGGAGTCAGCACCCCGTCTCACCGGTACGTTCACCGGCTCCGTGGGGCTTTCGTGGAACTGGAGCGACATCTACAACGCGCCATTCAACCTGTTTTCGCCGAGCAGCAGCAGCCTGAACCAGCAGGGGACGGAGCTCGCCCTCGGCTTCGTGGCGCGTCCCGACACCGACATCAGCTTCACGAGCGAGATACGCACCAATTATCCCTTTGTCCAGCAGATCACGACCGGCACGGGCGCAACCGCGACGACAACGGTCGTGCCCGACTTCACCGTCTGGTCGCTCTACTCGAAGTTCACCTGGAANNTTCAGCCCGGCAGATGACGTGTTTGCGCAGACCGCGGTGGACGTCTCCAATCCCACCGCCCAGCGCGAGGGACCCCTTGCCTTCAAGCTCCAGTACCCGATACCGAAGACAGAGGACAACCTCTACTTCAT
>PMDT01000085.1:0-6459 GCA_003154555.1 Spirochaetaceae bacterium | reverse complement strand
GCGTACATCGAAAGCGGCGCGACGACGTGGCCGGGCGGCGGGAGCTCGGCGTACACGGTCATCGACAACAGCGGCAATACCTTCTTCAAGGCGACCGCGGGCATCATGTATACCAACCAGGACTGGAACTTCACCTTTGTCGGCCAGTATCTCTACAACGGGCAGGGCTATGGCACGCTCAGCGTGCAGGATATCCTGCAGGCGGTCATGGACAGGGCAGGCGGTCAGCCCGCGAGCGAGCCGACGCTGAATGCCGCGAGCATCGCCAGTACATTCGGCGGCCTTGGCCAGATCGGCATGCACTACGGCGTCATCTATATGAGCTGGACCTCGATCGCCAACAGCAAGGCCGACGTCTCGATGCTCGGCATCATGAACTTCTCGGACGGTTCAGGGTACGTGAGCCCGACTGTCGCCTTCACGATGTTCACGTACCTCAAGCTCTCGGTCGGGGCCAGCCTCTCATGGGGCGCCGCCGGGACGGAGTTCGCCGACCCGACGGGATTTTCGAGCAGCTTCCGGACGATCAACGGCCAGCCGAACCCCGGATACAATCCTGACTATGTCGCCAAGCCGACCCTGGCGCTTCTCCTGAATGCGAGCGTCGGCACCGGATCGTTCTGAGCGTGAGCGCAGCGCGCGTCCCGATGGGCCTGCCGGGACGCGCGGGGGGCAGCATCGCGATGCGCCAAGCGCCGTGGTGAAAGCGGCACTGCCGCACGCACCCCGCAATTTGCTTAACGAATTAAAGTACTCTATATTATTAAGTATGAAGACAGAGACAAAACCCTGGGATGCGCCGGCATCCGCGGTGTCACTTGAAGAGGTCGCCGCGAAGCTCCGGGAACGCAACATCGAGGCCGTCGTCGTCGCGGGCGCCGCGGAGGCGCGCGAGGCGGTCATGAGCCGTCTCCCCGCGGGCGCCGAGGTCCATGCGGGAAAATCGAAGACGCTCCTGGACATCGGGGTGACGCCGTTGATAGCCGCGGACGGCGCCTACACGTACCTGAGAAATATCTACCTGAAAATGGACCGCGCCACCCAGATGAGGGAAATCCGAAAGCTCATTGCAGCCCCTGACTTCATGCTGGGGAGTGTGAGCGCGGTGACGCAGGACGGCATCCTGGTCGCGGCTTCCGCGACCGCCAGCCAGCTCGGCGCGTACGCCTCGGGCGGCGGAAAGCTGATCCTGGTCGTGGGAAGCCAGAAGGTGGTGCCGGACCTCGACGCTGCGCTGAAGCGGATCCGCGAATACATCCTGCCCTGGGAGGATGCGCAGGTGCGCGCCGTCGTGCCTACGGGATCCTTTGTCGGAAAGATCCTTTTGATCGAGCGCGAGTGGGTTGCCGGACGGATCGTCGTGATCCTGGTCAAGGAGCCGGTCGGAATATGAAAGGTCTGCATCCGAGTGCGAATGTCGAAGGCAAGAGAAGCTATGAGTGGAAGACTGGAGGGCGTCATATGATGGCAAGGGCTGAATATGTTCCCGGCGTCTGCAACATCGGGCCTGCAGAGATCAGGAGACGACAGCAGAGCGGCTGGTTCGGGCTTGCGGTGACGGTCCTCGCATGGGCCGCTTTTTTCGTCTTCCGCGTTCCCGCGCCATGGAGGCTTTTGCTTTTTCTTCCCGCCGCGGCAGGCGCCACGGGCTTTTTCCAGGCCGCGCTGCATTTCTGCGCCGGCTTCGCGATGCAAGGGGTCTTCAATTTCGGCTCCGAGGTCGGCAAGACCGATACCGTCGAACAGGCGGAGTTTCGGCGGAAGGATCGGCAGAAGGCGCGCCTGATCGGGCTCTATTCAGGGCTGGTGGGAATTGCAGTTGCGGCCGCCGGATATTTCCTGGTGTTTCCGAGCTGATCCGTTCAGGCGCGATTCAGTGCGGCTGTGCCGCACGATTCGATGAGGCGCACGCGCCGCTTTCATAGGGAGACAATTAACAGCTTAATATATTTAATCAACAATTTTCGTCTCTTTCGTGGTATCTTTCACTGTCATGAACGGTCGTCACCCCACGGAGGATCACTGCCAGGCGGAGGCCCTGAAGCTGCTGGGCGACTATGTGACGCTCCGCATCATCGACTTCCTTCGCGCCACGGAGAAGCGCTTCACCGAGCTGCAGCGGTCGATTGGCGACGTGAACTCTGTGACCCTCTCCAACAGGCTCAAGCGGCTGGAGGCCGCCGGCGTCATCGAACGCAAGGAAGCTACTATTGACCGGCAATCGGTTGCCTATCGGCTCACGGATCTGGGCGCGGGGCTGCTTCCGATCCTGCGCGAGATTCAGAACTTCACCCGGGGCAACGCCGGCCTCGTCTCTGCCATTGCATCCCCACGAAAAAGCAAGCCCCGAAAGGTCGGGGGAGAAGCAGCGGAGGCGCCTCCCGCGCGGGCTAGACGAACCCGAATGACCCCACCTCGGTGAGAGGCTGGGGGTCCGGCAGCTCATCGCAGCGATCTTTCAGGTCCTTCTGAAAAGCCTTGAAAGCCGGGGATTCGGTCAGGATCGCCTCCTTTTCCTTGGAGGGGAACGAGGCGATGTGCACGAATGTGCGGCCGTCATTCAGCTTGAAGGTCGCGTAATGGACGTCAGGGTCGGCGATCTTCAGCAGACCGCTGTAGACCGCACGGACGAGCGATTCATTTTCCGCCACGCGGTCAGCCTTGACCCTGTAGCGCACGAGTAATTTCACGTTCTTCGCCTTTCCATTCCTGTGCTAATGCAGGAGCCCGAAGACGAGACCAAAAACAGCAAACCGAATGATGTGAAACCCGCCATCAATGAAGAGCAATGCGACCTTGCGGCCCGCGGGTGCGCCGCGTGAAAGCGTGCGTCACCATATTGGTAACCTGTGTTTTACCGTAACACAAATGTTACCTGTTGAACGTAATCCCCGGCGGGAGAAGAGGCAAGAGCTTTGTTCGGCGACCTGAATGATGCGCGTCCCCTTCCTTTTTCGAGCATGGACACGCACCGGCGAATGGGGAAGCACGGACAAGAATGATACTAGTGCGCGCGCGGCGTGATCGGCAGCCGGACCTCCAGGGTCGCGCCGTGGCCGATGCCGTCACTGGACGCGCGCACCGTTCCCTCGTGGAGGCTCACGATCTTGGATACGATGGACAGGCCCAGCCCGCTTCCCCCGGCGCCCTTTTCCGCGGTGCGTGACTTGTCTGCCTTGAAGAAGCGATCGAAAACCTGTGCCAGATCATTCGCATCGATGCCGATGCCGGAGTCTGCGACGCGCACCACGGCGTCGTCACTTCCGCGGTGGCAGGAGATCGCGATCCGCCCCTCCGACGGGGTGAACTTGATCGCGTTGTGCAGCAGGTTCCCCCAGACCTGTCGCAGAAGCGCCTCATCCGCGTCGATGGTGAGCGCATCCAGCTCCACGTCGAGTGAGATCCGCTTCTCCTGCCACTGCGGCTCGCACGAGAGAATCACCGAACGCAGCTGGGCGTCGAGCCGATAGGGCGCGCGCGTGACCGGCAGCGCCTTTGAATCCAGCGCGCTGAGCTTCAGGAGGTTGTCGCTCAGCCCTGACAGGCGCTTGCTTTCCGCCTCGATGATATCCAGGTAATGACTGCGTTGATCGACACTGAGCCCGTCATCGTGGAGCGCCAGCGCAAAGCCGGCAATGGAGGTGAGGGGGGACTGGATCTCGTGGGAGACGTCGGAGACGAACTCCTGCCGCATTGCGTCGAGCTTCTTCAGTGCTTCGGCCATCTCGTTGAGGCTGCTCACGACCTCGCCCATGAGATTGTTCCTGTCATGCGCGTCGAAGGGAACGGCGACGTCGAAGTCGCCCTGCGCGATCCGCCGCATCGCGTCCCGGATGACCTGGAAGATGTTCTGACGCTGCTCTGTGACGAAGATCCTGCCGACGAGATACATGACGCAGCCGAAGATGATGATGGCGAGCGCGAAAACCAGGAGGCCATGCCAGAATGCCGGGGCCGCCGCGGAAGCATTGCCCTGGATCAGTGCGATCGCCCAGAATGCGACTGCATAGCCTGCGGCCAATGCGCATACCGCGCCCGCAATGCCGCGCGCGACGACAAATGCTCGATTCCTTCGTTTCGATTCTGCCGGTGCCGTGCTCATGTGACGATCTCCAATCGATAGCCCAGACCGCGGACCGCGGCGATACGGAAACCGGCCCTGTTATCGGGAAAGCGATCGCGCAGCCTGTTGACGTGCACATCCACGGTGCGCTCGGTGCCGTCGAAATCCATGCCCCAGACATCCGAGATTATCGCATCTCGGGTAAATGTCGCACCTGGCCTGCCCGCAAGCTTGAAGAGCAGATCGAACTCTTTCAATGGAAGGGTCAGACGCTCTCCATTGAGCACGACCTCCCGCGCGGCCCGGTCCATGACACAATTCCCGATCCGCACCTGCTGCGATTTTTCCATTTTATAGCGACGGAGGAGCGCGCGGACGCGCGCCAGGAGCTCTTCCGTTTCAAACGGCTTGACCAGATAGTCGTCGGACCCGAGGTTCAGTCCCTTCACTTTCTGGGCCGTCTCTCCCCTCGCTGTCAGCATGAGAACGGGAAAATCGTAGCGTGCCTTCATTTCCCGGCACAGCTCCCAGCCGTCCATGCGCGGCATCATGATGTCGATGATCGCGCAATCGACCTTCTGCGACTCAAGGCGCGCAAGTGCATCCCTGCCATCCGCGGCCTCGATCACCTCGAAGCCGGTCCTGCCCAAAAAGTACCGGACGAGCTCGCGGATATGCGCATCGTCGTCGACAATCATGATCGTATTCAATGGCGCCCCCTCCGATCATACACCCGCGACGACCCCCAAGGCCGGTTCAACAGCGAGGGATTCCGTCTGCAGCTCGGGGATGCGGAACTGCTGCGCGGCGAATGTCCGGTAGAGCGGGTGCGTCGCGAGGAGCTCGGCATGCGTGCCGCGCCCGGTGATGAGTCCCCTGTCCAGGAAGAGGATCTGGTCGGCATCCATCACGGTGGAGAGGCGATGCGCAATGACCAGCGTCGTGCGGCCCTGCATCAGGTTGCCCAGTGCTTTCTGCACGTGCAGCTCCGACGTGCTGTCCAGGCTGGAGGTCGCCTCGTCCAGCATGAGCAGGCGCGGATTCCGCAAAAGGGCGCGTGCGATCGCGATTCTCTGTTTCTGCCCGCCGGAGAGCTTGACGCCGCGTTCCCCCACGTCGGTGTCGTAGCCGTGCGGGAGCCGGGTGATGAAGTCGTGCGCGTAGGCGCGACGTGCGGCCTCCTCAATCTCTTCGTCTGGCACGACGCGATTCACGCCGTAGATGATGTTTTCCCTGATGGTGCCCGCCATGAGCGGACTGTCCTGGGAGACATACCCGATCAGCCCGCGCCAATCGCTCAAGGCGAAGTCCCCGATCGGCTCCGTGCCGATGCGGATCGCGCCCTGGCCCGGCTCATAGAATCGCTCCATGAGGGAGAATACGGTCGTCTTGCCGCTGCCGCTCGGCCCCACGAGGGCGGTCACCGTGCCGGGGGCGAGATCGAAGCTGATGCCGCGGATCACCGGCTCGTCGCTTGTGTATGCAAAATGGAGGTCCGTCACGTGCAGCGCGGTGAGGCCCGGTGGGAGCGCGCGCCCGGCATCCGGCCGTTCCTCGGGCTGGTCGAGGATGTGCATGATGCTCTGCGTCGCGCCGCGCGCCTTCTGGAGCTGGGTGATGAAACCGGTCACCTGCGAGATCGGCATCAGGATCTGGATGAGATAGAGGATGAAGGCAACGAGTGAGCCCGCCGACATCGCCCCGGTGGAAATGCGGACGCCGCCGTAGCCGATGATCGCCACGAGCACGGCCATCATGACCAAGGACATGAGGGGACTGATGAGGGACATCACTTTGCCCTCGCGCAGGCCGAATCGGAAGAGCCCCGTGATTGCATTTTTGCCGCGCTCGTATTCCCGGGATTCCGCGTTCGACGCCTTCACGAGGCGTATCTCCGAAAGGGCACGGGAGAGGACGCTCGTGAACCGCGCATTCTCGTCCATCATGCCCTTCGACACCCGTCGCATGAGCTTGCCCAGGGGCGCCATGATGCCGGCCGTGAGCGGCAGGGCGCTCAGCATGAGGAGCGTCATGCGCCAGTCCATGGTGAGGAGAATGATGACCGCGCCGGTGATGGAGATGATGCCCGTGAGGAAGCCCGACACGTTCTCCGCGACGAGCGTCTTCAGCACGGCGGTGTCGTTGTTCATGCGCGACACGAGCTCGCCCGTGTCCGTCGCATCGAAGAAGGGGACCGTCAGGGCAAGTTGCTTTTTCCACAGCCGGTCGCGGAGGCCTGCGACGATGCGCTGCCCCACGTAGGTGAGGAGGTACAGCGACAGACCCGTGCACAGCGCCTGCCCCGCAAAGGCGGCGGCGATCAGCGGAATGCGGCGCAGGTCGAAGCTCGCGTGAGAGAAGCCGTCGACCAGCCCCTTCATGAACAACGGCACCAC
>PMDT01000148.1 GCA_003154555.1 Spirochaetaceae bacterium | reverse complement strand
CATCGGATCGGGACGGTTGGAGCCGGCGGAAAGGGTGCGGCCGCGGTGATCTACCGGCAGGAGCTCCGCTATCTCGCGGGATCGCTTTCCGGAATTGCGGCAGTCGCCATCGGGCTCGGGGCCGGCGCGTGGCTTCTTGCCTCACGGGAGCCGACGGTCAACATCAGCCTGGTCGGGTGCTTTCTCGCCCTGGCTGCTGGCTTCTCTTACCCGTCGAACACCTTCGGGCACGACGGGCACGCGCTGCGCCGCTACGCGCTCCTGGGCCCGGATTGGGGCGCCCTGTTTGCGGCGAAAAATCGCGCGTGGCTTACGCTGATGTGTCTGTCGATGGTGCTGCCGATCGCCGCAACCGCGGTGCGTGTCTCCGTGTCCTCCGCGGCAGCTCTCCTTCTCAGCGCCGGCCTCGTCCTTTGCCTCTGCATCGTGTGGGGCAATATCAGCTCGCAGCTCCTGCCGTCACGGCACGACGCGGGCCGCGGGACAGCGTTCGTCAACCAGGCAGCGCCGTTCCTGCTCGCGAGCATCGTATTTGCCGTGCATTCAACCGTGGCGCCCTTCGGGTCTTCAGGCTTTGCGCTGGCGATCGGTGTCTGCCTGGCAGCGACCGCCGCCATCTACGCCGTGCTCCTCCGCCGCATCTCGCGCGCTTTCGATGCGGAAGTGGAAAGCGTGCTGGGGAGGTTCTGAGGGCTACGCTCTGACGCGCCGGATGCTCAGCGCATTCAGCACGATGAAGAGCGCGGCAAACCCGAGCACCACGACCAGGTCCAGCCACAGCTCTCCAAGGGATTTTCCCCGCAGCATCATCTCCCGCAACGCATGGCCCGCATACGTGAGCGGGAAGATGCGCGACAGCACCTGCACCCACAGGGGCGACTGGCGCAGGTCGAGGATGCCGGCAAAAAGCACCTGCGGCACAACGACGATGGGGATGAACTGGAGGACCTGGAACTCGTTCTGCGCGAAGGCGGAGACGAAGCTCCCCATGCTGAGCGCGACCAGGCAGAGGGCAAGGTTCACGACGAGGATCTCCGCGAAAGAGCCCACCGCGGGAATGCCCAGCACCCAGATCGTGAAAAGCTGGATCGCAACGGTCTGCAGCGCGGCAAAGAAGCCGAACCCGAGCATGTAGCCGACGACAAGCTGCATCGGCGTGGCAGGGGTCACGAGGATGCGCGCGAGGGTGCCGGTCGTGCGCTCGCGGAGAAATGAGATCGCCGACAGTATGAAGATGAAGAAGAAGATCACGAAGCCCATCATGACCGGGGCGATGAACTCGAAAGCCGTGCCCGTGGCGCTCCCGTGGAGCAGCTCGATCGTCGGCTGATTGCTTCCCACCATCGCCTGGAGGATCGGGTTCGTGGAGATGAATGCGAGCGACGTTTTCTGGATCACCCGCCCGACCACGGCGGAGACCGAGGGGTCTGCCCCGTCGAGCGTGAGCTTCGGCGGCGACGTGGAATAGTCGAGCAGCGCGTCGGCCTTCTGGTCCCGCACGAGCTGGATCCCTTCTTCAGTCGTTGCGGCATCGAGCACCTTCGCGTTCTTTTCCAGCTCTGTGCGGAAAGCTTCAGGGGGGGCGCCCGTTACCGCGATAGTCGGCGTGGAAAGGCCGCCGTTGATCACGACCCAGAGCAGCGTGATGATGGCGATCGGCGCGATCACGAGGAGCGCCAGGGTGCGCGTGTCCATTCCGATCTGGGTGATGATCCTGCGGGCGATGCTGAGTGCATTACGCACGGGCGGCCTCCCTGTCGTGTGTGCGCGCGCGCAACGTGAGGAAAGCCTCTTCCGTGTTCTTTGCGCCCACCGCGCGGCAGACCTCCGCGGGGGTGTCGTACGCGAGCACCCTGCCGTCGAAGATCAGCGCCAGGCGGTCGCACCGGTCCGCCTCGTCCATGACGTGCGTCGTGAGGAGGAGCGTCGTGCCGGCGTCGCGCAGCTTGCGAAACTCGTCCCAGAACTCGGCCCGCAGGACAGGGTCGATGCCGACGGTGGGCTCGTCCAGGATGAGGAGCGCCGGCCCGTGCACGAGCGCCACGGCGAGGGAGAGCCTCTTTCTCATGCCACCGGAATAATTCTTCACCCTCTTGTTCTCCTCGCCCTCCAGCCGCGTGAGCCGGAAAACCGCGCTCATCTTTTCACGCGCGGCAGGTCCTCGTACGCCATAGAGCGAAGTGAAAAAGCGAAGGTTCTGCAGGCCCGTGAGGTCGGGATAGAGCGCATCCTCCTGTGCCATGTAGCCCACCCGTGCCGCCAGGCTGCGGTCGGGAACGGGAAGCCCCGCCACCGTCACGCTTCCCTCCTGGGGACGGAGCAGGCCCGCGATGCAGCGGATGAGCGTGGTCTTTCCGGCGCCCGAGGGACCCAGAAGCCCGACGATGCTTCCCGGCGGGATCTCCAGCGTTGCCCCGCTCAGGGCCGCCCTCTTCTCGAATCGGACGGTGACGTCACGCACGGAGACATTCATGCTGCTCATTCCTGCTCCTTCCTTGGCACCACACCGTTGAGAAAAAGCTTCACCAGGCTGTCGAGTGCGACATCCTTAGGTCAGTGCCGGAGGAAATCTGGCTGTTAAAAAACGACGAGAATGCGCGGCTACCTGGGTCGGGCGCTCTCCACCATGTAGCGGACATTATTGCCCGTGGTGTCCTGTTCCTCGCGTTGCACGATAAAGACCAGCGAGGTGTCATCAGGGGCGAGAATAAGCTGCTTGAGATGATACGCTTTTACGCCCTTTCGCGTGATGTTGGGGCTCCCGGCCGTGAAGGTATGCGTCCTTCCGTCCTTGTCCGTGACGGTGACCGCGATGCTGAAGGAGGAGACGGTCTCGGTGCCTTTTGTCGACACGCTTTGCGTGAGGGCGAGCTTGTAGGATTTACCGGTCTGGAAATCCCTGAACTCCAGCGTGTCAGCAGGCTGCGCGCCGTCGACGAGGACATAGAGCTGCCTTCCGGTGCTGAGGTGATCGAGCTTGAACTGTTTTTTCTGGGGAAGGGAATCGGCGAGCACATCCAGCAGAGCGCCAAGGCCAGATGCACCTGGATCCACGGGGTGGCTGCCCATGGCCTTGTGCATCCCCCGGGGCACGAAGTTGTTTGCCCGCACATCGACGATATACGTTTCCGCCCAGGGCGTCGTATCCTTCTGCGCGATCCCGTACTGCCCGAACATGAAGTACTTCGCGTCCGGGGAAAATCCGAGATTCACGAACTGGGCGACGTCGCCCGCGTAAGCGGCAAGCGCTGCCAGGAGAAAGACGACCCAGATCAGGGCGAGCCGTTTTGACATAGGTGCTCCTTGTATAAGTATCGTCCCGGCTGCCCTATTGTTGTAGGGGAATTTGGCGACCCCCGGGACCGCCGAACACCCCTTCTGCACCCGCGCTCAGCTTATTTCCACCCCCAGGTGCGGCGCCAGCGCCTGCAGGCGCGTCATCAATGCCTCGAAATGTTCGAAGTTGAGACTCTGCTTGCCGTCCGACTTCGCCACTGAGGGATCGGGATGGATTTCGACGATGATCCCGTCCGCGCCGGCCGCCAGCGCGGCCAGCGAAGCAGGGGCGACATAATGCCAGTCGCCCATTGCGTGACTGGGATCGACGAGGATCGGCAGATGGCTGAGCCGCTTGATCACGGGGACCGCGGCGATATCGAGCGTGTTGCGCGTCTGGGTTTCAAAGGTGCGGATGCCGCGCTCGCACAGGATGACCTGGCTCGTTCCCCCTTTCATGATGTATTCGGCCGAAAGGAGAAGCTCTTCGATGGTGCCCATCATGCTGCGCTTCAGCAGGATGGGCCTTTTCGTCTCACCGAGCGCCTTGAGCAGGGCGAAGTTCTGCATGTTGCGAGCCCCGACCTGGAAGATTCCCGTGTAGCGGCCCACCAGGTCGACGTCGTGCTCTGACATGATCTCGGTCACGACGCTGAGACCGTGCCTTTTCGCGGCGGCGGCCAGGATCTGCAGCCCCTGCTCGCCGAGTCCCTGGAAGGAGTACGGCGACGAGCGCGGCTTGAAGGCACCGCCGCGCAGGAGCTTCAGCCCCAGGCGCGCCACCAGCGCCGCGCTGGACTCCACCTGCTCCTCGGTCTCCACCGAGCAGGGTCCCGCGATGACCGCGAAGCCCCCGGGCCCGATGGAGACGCTGCCCACTTGCACCCGGGTGGGATCGGGGTGGAACTCGCGCGATGCGAGCTTGTACGGCTTGAGGACACGCAGGACGCTTTCAATGCCGGGAAGCTGGTCGAACTCCGATTCGGCAAGGGAGCGGTCGTCACCGGTCACGCCGCAGATGGTCTTCAGGGCTCCACGGCTCAAGTGCGGCGTGTAGCCAAGGGCCTCGATCTTGCGCAGGGCGCTCTGGATCTGCTCCTCTGTCGCGTCTTTTCGGAAGATGAGAATCATGAGGAAAGCTACAATGTTTTGACCTTTCCGCAAAGAAC
>PMDT01000179.1 GCA_003154555.1 Spirochaetaceae bacterium | reverse complement strand
AGACCGATCTTCTTCATCATGAGCACGAGGATGACGATGCCCAGACCCGCCCCTTCCGAGCTGTCCAGCACCGTGGCGAAGGCCTCCTCAAGCGAGGAAAAGGCGCGCGACCGGGCGAGGCGGTCGAAGACGCGCATCTGCTCTTTCTTCGTGATCTCCACGTTGTTGCGGACCATGATGCTGAGCGTTGGTCCCTTGGTCTGGAAGATCACCTTGATGTACATGCCCAGCTCTTTCTGCTTCTGCAGATAATACTGGATGTTGTCGAATGTCTCCTGCTTGAAGTATTTCATGCCGGACTCGTATTCCTTCTCATTGTTGAGATCGAGTCCCTTTTCCAGGAAGTAGACGCGCTTCGTGTTCGCTTTCTTGGCGTTCACCGCCAGTTCACGCAGGCAATAGGAGAGAGGCTCCTTCAGCTTTTCCTGTCCCAGCTCAGTGAGAAAGCTCTCCAGGACCTTGTCGAGGTAGATTTCGGTTTCGTGCGGGAGCGTGTACGTCTTGAAGGAAAGCGGAACCGCGCTATGTGCGGCCCTTTTTATCTGAGTAAGGTCGATTTCTGTAGACATTCGGCCCCCGTGCCTTTTCCTTGTACAGAAAAGGATAGTTGTACCGGGTGGTGGTGTCAAGCGAAGGCAAGGAGGCGGAGGCCAACTCCGCGCAAACGCGGAAGGGATAGCCGAAAGGCCGACGAAAAAGCGCGCGCGACCCGCTCCTTCACAGGCCCAGGAGCGTGCGGAGGATCTGCACGTGCTCCTTTTCCATATTCGCCAGGACGGCGAAGGCCTTCCTGACGACCGGAATCTTGCTCATCCGCTGGAGGTTCCCGTAGAATATCCAGGTCTTCTGCTCCTGATCAAGCGCGCGCTCGAGATCCACGCGCCAGCGCTCGAGCTCTTCGCCGTGCAGCGGGCGCAGGACGACCGGCCCTTTGTACGGGTGACCGCTCAGCATCTTCTCAAGCTCTTCCTCCGCCAGCCTGCCATTCGCGGCTTCGATGAGCGCCCGGCGATGCATCTCATCTTCCTCCAGGAGATGGCAGATGCCGCCCTCCAGGGATTCGTCGCAGGCTCCCCCGGTTCTTTTCATCCTCTCCTGCATGTCACGATAGGCGTCGATCGCCTCACCCTCGAAGGCCAGCGCGCTTCCAAGCACGCGGGAGAGTATCCAGCGCCTGATGATTCCCGTCACGGTCAACCCCTGATCGCCTGGGCAAGGGTCCATGCCCCAAAGCCCAGGAAAACGGCCGCTGCCACGAACTTCATGATCCGCTCGGGAACGAACCTGCCGACGGCGGTCCCCAGCACGACTCCGAGAAAAGTCGTGCAGACCAGGGCGAGCGCCGCGCCGAGGAAAACCGAGAGGACTGACCGTGTTTCCGAGGCAAAGGCGAATGTGGAGATCTGTGTCTTGTCGCCGAGCTCGGCAAGAAAGATCATGACAAATGCAGAACCGAAAACCTGCAGATTGAACCCCACGTCGGCACCTCCCGCTTCTCCCGCAATTCTCCCGCTTCGATTGAAGATTGCCACATTTGGCGTATAATAGTGAACAGGAGCTGTTTTCGCCGCAATGAAGATACAAAAAGTCGCCAACGGAATATTCTGGGTCGATATCCCCGAGGCGGATCTGCGCATCCTCTGCGGCTGTCCCGCGGACACCGTCAAACACCTCATCAAGCGCGGCTTCATTGCGCCGATCAAGCGTGACGGCGTGGCCTATGAAACCGGGCCCAATGCGATCCTGCTCTCCGACACCCCCATACAAAAAGGCAGCTTTGCGAATCTGTCGGAGTTCGTGCTTCTGCAGATGTTCTACCGGCAGGGCATGATCATTCCCGGCCACCCCGGGAACACGGGACGCAAACCGCTCCTGATCGGACTCGGCGACCAGGTGCGCTCGCAGGCGGCGTACGTCTTCCGGGGTAATTACGGGCTGGCGTCGGAAGAAGAGCTCGCGGCGTGCGGTGTTTCCCCCGACGAGGCGCGCGAAATGATGGCCGTGAAGAAGTGGTTCGGCTTCGGCAGGATCAAGGACACGGCGGAGCTTGTCGAAACGCGCGCACTCGATGCGGATGCCGTGGGTCTTGCCCCTGGCGTGGTCGTGCATCGCAAGGGCTTCAATCGCTACGAGTTCCTGCACGCCGGACAGTCCGTCGAGGTGAACCTCTCCCTGGGCGCGGATGAGGAGTACCAGCCGCCCTACACGCTGCCGTCGCGTCCGCTGCCCCGCGATCGGTTCGCGATTGTCCACCTGGGTGAGGGTGACGGCTGGGACATTCGGCGGCCCTGCATGGGAAGCATGCTGTGCGTGGATGGGAAGCTGTATCTCGTGGACGCCGGCCCGAACATCACGAAGTCCCTGGAAGCGCTCGGCATCGGGCCCGCGGACGTGCAGGGCATATTCCACACCCACGCGCATGACGATCACTTCGCGGGCCTCACGTCCCTTGTGCGTTCGGAACGGCGGCTGGCCTATTACGCGGTTCCCTGGGTGCGCGCCAGCGTCCAGAAGAAGCTCGCCGCGCTCATGCGCATCGATGAAAACCGGTTCCACCAGTTCTTCGACGTGCACGACCTGGTTCCCGGCGCCTGGAACCCTGTGAACGGCGTCGAGGCGAAACCCGTCTATTCTCCGCACCCCGTGGAGACCACGATCTTTTTCTTCCGGGCAGGCACGGGCAACGGGCGCAAGGTCTATGCCCACCTCGCCGACATCCCGTCCTTCGACGTGCTGGAGAAGCTGTCCGCACCCGGACCCAACGGGCCGGCGCTCTCGGCGGTCAGCAAAGCAGTTTTTCTGGAGGCCATGGGCGATCCGGCGGACGTGAAAAAGATCGACGTCGGGGGAGGCCTCATTCACGGCAATGCCGGGGATTTCGCAAAGGACCGTTCCGCGCGCCTGCTCCTGAGCCATGGCGTTTCGCCGGGCACCGGCATCCCGGGAAGAGCGACAGCAACCGTTTCATTCGGCGACCTTGACGTGCTGCTCCCCGGGCCGCTGCCGCCCGTGGAAAAAGCGGCGCACGCGGACGCCGTTGCCGGGAAAGGTGCTGCGATCGTTGCACTCGGCCGCTGTCCGCTCTTCGATACCGTCCGCCTGCAGACCGTCCGCGAGGCAATCGCGGCATCGATGGAGAAGCGCCTGCTTGCGCGAGGCGAGACGGCACTCCCTGCTGTATCCCCGGAGCTCCTCATTCTCGCGGAAGGCGAAGTGGACATCGCCATGGGGGCTCACCTCATCGAGACAATCGGGCCCGGCGGCTTCTGGGGGGAAGAGCGCGTCGCCAACGCGGCCCCGAGCCTCTGCAGCGCGTGTGCCGCGGTGGATTCTGCGTTCTATGCCATCCCCGCCGCTGTCCTCTCCGACATACCGGTCGTGCAGTGGGATCTCCTGGAAGCATTCGAGCGCCGGCTGCGCAGCTTCCGCGCCGGCTTCCGCTTCGACTGGTCTGAATCCTTCCTTGTCGGCGTGAAGGAGCTCGACGATCAGCACCGGGCTCTTTTCGTGCTCGTGAACACGCTTTCGGAGGCAATTGGAGAGAGCGGGCTGATCCAGGGTCACGACGAGCAGAAAGAAGCGCTCCTGAGCTTCACCCGCGTGCACTTCTCCACCGAGGAATCATACATGGAAAGCAACGACTATCCCCGGCTTTCCATCCAGCGTCGCGAGCACGCAGCGCTCCTGGAGCGCCTGACGGCATTCGTGAGGGCGGGAGAAAGACGCGTGCGGCCGCGTTCGGAGACCATCGTTGACTATCTCAAGGACTGGCTCATCAAGCACACCCTTATCGAAGACCTCCAGTACAAGGAGTTTTTTGCCTTCAAGGGCGTCCAGTAGACCCGCGCGACTCAGGTGCTCCCGAGATTCTTCAGAAACACACGCGATTTTCTCTGGAGATTGTAGGCCAGGCGCTTTTTCTCCGGTAATGCGGCGGGATCTGCCTCCGCAAAACCCAGCTTCCGGAACCAGTCCGATGTCTGCGTCGTGAGCGCGAAGACGGCGCGCAGTCCCTTCTGGCGCGCCCGTTCGCACAGGAAATCCACGAGCTTCGGCCCGACGCCGAGGTGGAGGAAATGCTCGTCCACGGCGATGCCGGCGATCTCCGCGAGCCCTTCGGGGAACTCGTGCAGCGCGGCGCAGGCGTGCACCGAGTCGTCGACGTCGAAGACGATGAAATCGGCAAGCGTTTCTTCCAGCTGCGCCTCGGTGCGCGTCACGAGGATGCCGGTGTCCACGAAGGGCTTCATGATGCGCAGGACGTCGGAGATGTCGTTCGCCGTCATGGGCCGGATGCCGCCGTAGCGGTTGGAATACACCATGGTGCCGGACCCGAGGTTGGAGAATGTCTCCTTCAGCATGACCCCTTCTTCCCGGCCGTCCAGGATGTGGACGCGCGCCACGCCCCCGGCGCAGGCGCGTCGCGCCCGGTGGAGAAGCTCCAGGTCGAGCTCCCGACCGGGATTCGCGGCGAAAAAGACGTCGAGGTCCGCGAGGCTGAAATTCGCCAGGCGTCCGCCCGGAGCAACCGGCACCGTTTCGGGCACGACAAAAGATGTCGCCTCGTACCCGGGGCGCGCGGTGACGAAGATGAGCTTCTCCGCGCCAAGCGTCGTCGCCACGACCACCGCCAGCTCATTGGAGGAGATGTTGTAGGGTTTTCCCACCGAGCTCCACCCGATGCAGGGGAGTATGGGGACCACGCCGTCCTCCAGCATCTCGCGCACGGATTCGACGCGCACGCTCTCCACGACCCCGGCGCTCTGGAAGTCCACACCATCGATGACCCCGATGCCGCGCGCCCGCACCCAGTTGCCGATGACCGCGGTAATCCCGTTCGCCGACAGCATCGTCATCACCCTGTTGGAGGAGTCGAAAGCCGCCATCTTGATGAACGGAATGGCCTCGTCGCTGGTCACGCGCACGCCCTTGATCACCGTGTAGGGCACCTCGTATTTCGCCAGGACCTCGTCGATACGCTCCTTGGCGCTGGGCGCGATGATGATCCGGATACCGGCCTCATGGAGGAGCGCGAGATCCTTCACGAGCACGGAGAAGAGGGGATCGTTCATCACGACGTCGTCGATCTTCACGACGAATGTCGTGCCGCTGAACTGCTTGATGTAGCTGAAGACCTCGCGGATGGTGTCGACGTGCTCGCGAAGACGGTCCTGCTCCATGCGGGAAGGGTATCCCGCCGGTTCAATAGGAGTCAATGACAAGGACGTCCTTGTAGCCTTCCGCGATCTCGGGCAGCTCCTTCTCGGCCGCGAGGTTGGAGATGACCCTCTCGGGGATGGAGTCCGGGCGGGACCGGTTGCGCTCGAGGCAGCGCGAAACAGGAGTATCGAGGAAGATAACGCCGATGCTCTTCTGGGTCTGGTGGGCGATGGCGAGATAGTGCTTGCGGGATTCGCGTGACATGCTCGTATTGTCGATGAGGA
>PMDT01000061.1 GCA_003154555.1 Spirochaetaceae bacterium | reverse complement strand
TTGCCGAAGTACTTCTCGATGCCTTCCATGCGGATTGCTGTCTTATAATTGCTCGCCGTCGCCACCGCCTGAGCCTCCTCGAGCCGTTCCGGGCCTCGGTCCATGAGGTGCAAGCGCCGTACCAAGGACTGCGTCAAGGGAGAACGACCTAATTGCTTTCAGAACAAATAATTGAAAAGCATGCAAAACGCCGTTCAAGGGCCTTCGTGCACGTGGTGCCACGCTCAACGACGTTGAGCGTGCACATTCGTGCACGTCCCGAAGACGGCCGCTTACCGGCTCTTTCGCTTGAACTGGTCCAGGAGAACGGCGAGGAGCAGGATGAAACCGCGCAGGATGTACTGGTAGAAGGTCGGGATATTGAGGAGATTCATGGCGTTCTGGACCGAGCCCATGATGAGCACGCCGATGATCGTGCCGCTGAGAGTCCCCACGCCACCCGACAGGGACACGCCGCCCAGCACGCAGGCGGATATGACATCCATTGAGAAACCCTGCGACGTGTTCGGCTGGCCGCTGGTCATACGGGAGGCAAGCACGACGCCGGCAAGTCCTGCGATCAGTCCCTGGACGATGTAGACGATCATCTTCGTGCGGTTGACGGCGATCCCCTTCAGGCGTGCAGCAGTCTCGTTCCCGCCGATGGCGCGCGTGTTCCGGCCGAACGACGTCCGCGTGAGGAGAAATGCGAAGAGGCCCATCAGGAGAACGGTGATCCAGATCGGGTTGGGGATTGACAGGAATCGCCCGGCACCGAGTGCAAAGAAGCCGGTGTTGTTCACGCCTACCGCGGAACCCTGCGAGACCAGGAAGCCCAGGCCGCGCACGATCTGCATCACGGCGAGCGTCGTGATCAGCGGATTGAGGGACAAGTAGGAGACAATGGTGCCGTTGACCGCGCCGACAAGACCACCGGCCAATATGCCTGCCAGGACCCCGCCCAGCACGCTGCCGCTGGAATTGATCACCACGGCGGCGAGCACCCCGGAGAATGCGACGACCGATTCCACCGACAGATCGAATCCACCCGAGGCCAGGCAGAGCAGCATGGAACAGGCCACCATGCCGACCATTGAAATCGACAGGCCCAGGCCGATGATGTTGATCCAGGAGAGGAAGTGGGGAATGAAAAACGAGGAGGCGGCGACGATGACCACCAGGATCAGGAGGCTCGTATAGCGACTCCAGGCGCCCCGCACCCACGTTGCAAGCAGGCGGCCGCGGGAAGGCACGTCGGTGCGGGCGTTCACGATCCGCCCCGCCCCATGTCGGTCTCCTGCGGCTTCGCGCCGTCCGCGGCCGGGAGCAGGAGATCCTGCAGCCCGCGGTTCTGGAAGATGACCCTGTAGTCGTCACGGGTCACGATCGTGCCGGGGGTGCGCGTGTCCATCGGAGGCTGGATGCCGGCGCTCACCCAGCGGTAGAGCCATTCCGTGGTCTGGAACCCATGCATGTACGGATTGATGAGGCAGAAGGCGAAGAAGGGCGTGATCTCGCGCTTGCGAAACTCGATGATGCCGAGGCTGGAGCCGATGCCGATGCCGATCACGGTGTCGGCGTTGAAGCCCCGATTCTCCATCGCGCGAATGGCCCCCAGCACCCCCTCGTCGTTGATGGAGAAAACGAGCCACCGCTTCACCTCGGCATGCTGGGACAGGGCGATGCTCGCGGCATCGAATGCGCCGGGCAGGTCCGCCGTTTTTTCGGGGATCCGGAAGATGCGGTCCGCGGGGAAGCTCCTGGCCTTCAGTGTTTCCTCCGCCGTGTCGGTGCGCTCCTTGACAGTGTTGAGCTCGTCAAATGTCACCGCCAGTGCAGCGGTATCTTGCGGGAGCCACCGCCGCTTGCGATATTCGTCATAGAGGGCATTCGCGACTGCCGCGCCGATCTGCGGCGAGGAGATGCCCATGTAGGGAACCGCGATGAAGCTGCCGTCGGGACCCACGAATTGATCATCCACGGTGAACACCTTCAGGCCGTAGGTGGCGGCTCGCGAGAGGATGGCCGGTCCCAGGCGCACGTCGGGGGTGCAGATCACGAAGCCCTGGGCGCCCTGCGCCGCAAGATTGTCGATGGCGGCGAGCACCTTATCGCCGTCCGGCACGCCGATCTTGATGAGCTGGAACCCATTGGCATCCGCGCATTTCTGCGCGTAGCGCCATTCGTTCTGGAACCAGAGCTCTTCCGGGCGCTTGACGAGGAATCCGATCCGGATGGCGGGAGCGTCGCTTTTCCGCACGGCATTCCTGCCCGAACAGGACAGGGCAGCGAAGGCGGCGGTTGTGATGCAGAGGGCGCAGGCGAGAGCTTTCCGGCGTGTCGATCTGTCCCCGCGCATGGCTTCCGTTCCCCGTTGTACACGAATCCCGGGAGCCACGCAACACGGCACGCCACCGCGGCGCGCTTGATTCGAGCGCCACCGCCGCCTATCATGGCGGTATGGCCTTCAACGTTCTCATCGTGGACGATGAGATTGAGATGTGCCTTTCCCTGTCCGAGCTGCTCACCTCGCACGGCTATCGCGCGCGCCACACGACGCTTCCCGGGGAGGTGCCGGGCCTCCTCACGGAGGACCCACCCGACCTGATCATCGTGGACGTGAAGATGCCGGTGATGGACGGGGTCGCGCTGCTCAAGGAGGTCAAGGAGAGGAGTCGCTCGATCCCGGTCATCATGATCTCGGGCTTCGCCAGCGCGGAGAATGTCGTGCGGGCAATGAAGTACGGGGCGATGAACTTCTATGAAAAGCCGCTGCGAATCCCCGAGCTCCTGAACGAGGTGGAGCAGCTCGCGCGGACCAACGGCGTCCGCCGCCGCGTGGAACCGCCGCTTCCCCCGAGCTTCCGCGTCTGGTCGGTCAACCCGCGCATGCGGGAGATATTCCGCACCATCGACAAGGTCGGACCGACGGATGCCTCGGTGGTGATCACCGGTGAGAGCGGCACCGGCAAGGAGCTCGTGGCCGATGCGCTGCACACGCTCAGTCACAGGAGCGCAAAGCCATTCGTGAAGATCAACTGCGCGGCAATCCCCGAGACGCTGCTGGAAAGCGAGCTCTTCGGCCACGAGGAGGGGGCGTTCACCGGGGCGCACAAGATGCACCGGGGCAAGTTCGAGCTCGCGGATGGCGGCAGCCTCTTCCTGGACGAGATCGGCGACCTGAGCCTGGACACCCAGGCGAAGCTGCTGCGCGTCCTTCAGGAGCGCGAGCTCACGCGCGTGGGCGGCTCCCGCGCGGTGAAGGCTGACGTGCGCATCATCGCCGCCACGAACAAGAACATCGCGCAGATGATCGCCGCCGGCACATTCCGCGAGGACCTGTATTACCGCATGTCGGTGATCAGCATCGCGCTGCCGCCCCTGCGCGAACGACGGGAGGACCTCGGTCTCCTGGCGGGGTACTTCCTCCTCCAGTTCAACGAACAGTACTCAAAGCAGATCCAGGGTCTTTCACCTGAGGTCCGGCAGGTCCTCCTGGCCCACAACTGGCCGGGCAATGTCCGGGAGCTGAAGAACTGCATCGAGCGCGCGGTGATCTTCTGCGAAACCGCCGAGCTCACGGTGGATGACCTGCCGCGGCAGTACATCGACTACGCGGTGAGCGAGCAGGCGACGCTGGCGAATGCCTATGAATCGGTGTCCCGCCAGATGATTCTCGATGCGCTGGAGAAGAGCGACGGCGTGAAGCACAAGGCCGCCGAAATCCTCCGCATCCATCGAAAGACGCTCTACAACAAGATGAAGAAGCTCGGCCTGGAGCCGTAAGCGTGAAAGAACCCCGGCTCCCGCTTCTCCAGATGAAGAACATCCACCTGTCCTTCGGCGAGGTCGCCGCCCTGAAGGGCGTCGATTTCGACCTGTGCGCCGGCGAGATTCACGCCCTTGTCGGGGAGCGCCGGTCCGGCAAGTCCAGCCTGGTGAAAATCCTGAGCGGAGACCTGCGCAGGCAGAAAGGCACGATCCTGCTGGAAGGCCGCGAGGTGGATTTCCCGACGCCGCGGGCGGCGATCCGGCACGGCATCGGCATCGTCTATCAGAACCTGAGCCTCATCCCCACCCTGAACGCCGTGGACAACATCTCACTCGGCAGGCTGCCGAAGGTGTGGCTGCGGCCGCGTTTCTCCGCCGAGGTGAAGGAGCGCTGTCGGAAGCTGCTGGCGGAGCTCGACGTGCACATGGCGCTGGACACGCCCGTGGGACGGCTGAGCCTTGCCGAGCAGCAGATGGTGGAGATCGCGCGCGTGGTGTCCCTGGAGCCGGACATCCTTGTCGTGGATGAGATCTCCAGCCGGCTGAACACGGAGGAGATGGACCAGGTGTTCCGCCTGCTCACGGAGTACAGGCGCCGCGACAAGGCGATCATCTATGTCTCCACGAGCGTGGACGAGGTCTTCAAGTTTGCCGACCGGGTGACGGTGTTGAAGAACGGCCAGCGGCGCGGCACCGAGCGGGTGCGCGACCTGGACCGGTTCAAGCTCCTGAAGCTCGCCTACAGCTTCATGTTCAACATCGAAGAGAGCGAGGGGCAGAACCAGCAGCTCACGCTGATCAAGCGCTACAATGAGAGCATTATCAGCGACCTGCCGGTCGGCGTGATCATCCTCGACACGGACAACAGGATCTACCTGAGCAACCAGGCGGCGCGGCGCATCCTGGGCTCTGACGAGCGCAGCCTGCCCTGCGTGCCGATCGGGGAACAGCTCGCGGCCTGGCATGTGAGCGAAGCAGGCGACATCTGTGAAAAGATTGTCGGCCGCGAGCGCCATAGCTGGGAAGGCATCACGGTCAACGACGAGCGCTTTCTGCTCCTGAAGAGCTTCCCTTTGCAAGACGAGGACTACAGATTCACGGGGACCATCCTCATGCTGGAAGACGTGTCGATGGACCACTTCGTGAAGGAATACCTGCTGCGCGCGGAGAAGATCGCCTCCATTGCGGAGCTCGCCGCCGGGGTGGCCCATGAGATCAACAACCCGCTGGGCATCATCCAGAACTACGTCGAGCTCCTGAAGCTCAAGGGACTGGACGGGGACGGGAAGGAAAAGCTCGGCAAGATCGAGAACGAGCTCAGCCGGATCGTCGCGATTGTCGGAAGCCTGCTCTCCTTCTCACGCGTCAGCCAGGTGGATGGCCGCACCGTGAACCTCGGAGAGCTGCTCGGCGAGGTGATCCTGCTCCTGGGCCACAAGCTGAACCAGAAGCGCCTCACGGTGCGGACAAGCTTCACAGAGCAGCCGCTGATCGTGAGCGGTGAGGAAAACAAGCTGAAGCAGCTCTTCATGAATCTCGTCATGAACAGCGTGGAGGCGGTGCTCGACCGTGGTCTCATCGAGGTGGCGCTGGAGCGCAAAGACGAAGAAGGCTGCGCGGAGGTCACCGTCATGGACAACGGCTACGGCATCCCCCGCGAGATCCAGGACCGGATCTTCACGCCATTCTTCAGCACGAAAATGACAAAGACCAACACCGGGCTCGGGTTGTCCATCTGCCAGCATATCGTGGAAGCTCACCGCGGCACCATCAGCTTCGAAAGCGTGCCGGGCAGCAAGACCTGCTTTACGGTGAAGCTGCCCCTCGCGTAAGCCCGAAGAGGCGGCGGATGATGCGCTCGACCGCACCCGCCGGCAGGTGCCGGAGCAGGAATGCATTCATGGCGGCTTCCCTTCCCACCGGATGGAAGAAGCCCGGTCGGCGCGCACGGAGGATGGAGATCACCTCAGCCCCGACAAGCTCTGCCCCCGGCGCCTCCGCCAGTGCCTTGTCGCGTTTTTCATGCACCGTGGCGATGTCAGGCAGATACGCCGAGCGGGAGTCGTAGCGGATATCCAGGGGAATCGTCGTATGGATGTCGAACGGAGCGACAACGGCGACCGTTATCCCGAATGGCGCCACTTCGTAACGCAGCCCCCGCATCAGCGCCACCAGCGCCGCCTTGCTTGCCGAATAGGAGGAGAGGAAGGGTACGGGCGAGACCGCGGCCATCGAAGCAATTGCGATCACTTTTCCCGAACGCCTCTGGCGCATACCGGGCAGGAAGAGCTGGATCAGGCGCAGCGCGCCGAAAAGATTCGCCTCGAAAAGCCTTTTCACGTCGGCGACGGGCAGCTCTTCCACCGCGCCGATCTGGCTCTGCCCCGCATTGCTGACCAGGACGTCCACGGGTCCGGCGGCGCGCACGAGTGACTCGATGCTGCCGGCATCCGACAGATCAAGTGCGTGATACGTGATACCGGGAATCCTGTCCTGGGGCGCAAGGGCCTCGGGTTTGCGGGCCGTTGCCACGACCTCATACCCTGCATCGCGCAGCGCCGCGGCAATGGCTTTCCCGATGCCGCGGGAAGCGCCTGTCACGAGCGCACGGCTCATCGGTTCTGCTGCGACGGCTTTGTCGAGAGATCGAGCTTCATGGAATCGCGCATGGCGCGGAAAGCGTCGATTGTCCTGTCCACGTCCTCCTCGGTGTGCGCGGCCGTGGGGATCATGCGGAAGAGGATGACACCGCGGGGCACAACGGGATAGGTGACACCGGAAACAAAGACGCCGTGCTTCTCGCGGAGATCAGCGATCATCGCCATGGCGGTTTCCTCATTACCCGCGATGACGTAGACCGGCGTGATCGGCGATTCAGTGTTGCCGATGTCGAAGCCCAGGTCCACCAGCCCAGCCTGGAGCCTTCGGGCAACAGACCACATGCGTTCCCGGAGCTGCGGCTCGTTCTCAACGAGCGTGAGCGCCGCCTCCACGGTCTTCACGTAGACGAGCGGCAGCGCCTTTGCAAAGACATTCGTGCGCGCGTTGTAGCGAATCCACTCGACGACGCTTTTCTCACCCGCGGTGACACCGCCGATTGCGGCAAATGCCTTTGCAAAGGTGCCGAAGTACAGGTCGATGCCGTCCTGGCAGCCGAAGTGCTCACCCGTCCCGCGGCCGTTTGCCCCCATCACGCCGAAGCCGTGCGCGTCGTCAACGAAAAGCCGCGCGCCGTACGCTTTTGCGAGCCGGCAGATGTCTGGCAGCCGGGCGAGATTGCCCTTCATGCCGAAGACGCCTTCCGTGATGACCAGGATCCCACCCTTCACGTCGCGGCGCGCATCGCGGAGGTGATGCTCGAGGTCATCCATGTCGTTGTGCTTGTAGGGCCGAAAGCGCCTGCCCGCGGAGGCAAGGACGGTCGCATCGATCATGGAGGCGTGGGAAAGGGAGTCGATCACCACGGCATCGTCGCGGCCGACCAGCGCGGAGACGGTTCCCAGCACGCCGAGGTAGCCGTAGTTGAAGACGATGGAGGCGGGTTTTTTGCAGAAGGCGGCGAAGCGCCTTTCAAGCTCGATGTGCTGCTCGGAGTTGCCTGTCAGGAGGCGCGAGCCCATCGGCGCGCTGGGACCGTGCCGCGACAACGCGGCGGCCGCTGCCGCGGTGAGCTCGTCCCTGCCGGCGATGCCCAGGTAGTTGTTGATGGCCCAGACGATCACGTCCTTGCCCTGGAACTTCATCCGCGGCCCGGGTGCGCCTTCAAGGATGGGCTGGGAGAAGTACATGTCGCCCTGCGCGCGGAAGCGTCCGAAGTAGCCGCCGTCCGTGCTGCACTTTTCGAAGATGTCGCTCATGCCAGTGCCTCTCGGAGCAGGGCGAGCGCCCCTGCCTCCCCTTCACGCCGCACGTCATCCATGGAGATTGTCGCCTGCGGCTGAAGCGCCGCGGGCCGCTTGTCCCGGTGCAGCCGGGCCTGGCCGCCGCCGGTAATATTGAGGGCCACCAGGTCGTGCGGCCCGATCCTGCCCAAGGCCACAGCCTGCTTCAGAGAGGCCACGGCAACCTGGGCCGCCGCATCGATGTCGCTGCCTTCTGTTGTCTCGAAAAGCCGGCCCGCGGCCTTTGCCTCATCCGCGGTGACCCGGTACATGTACCCGCCCGTGTCGCTGAGTGCGTCGTAGAGCCCGCCCGCGATCCCGTACGGCGGGTTCCTGTTGGAGAGCACAGGAGCGTGGATGGATGCGGCAAGCTCGCGCCCGCCAGGGACCTGGGCAAGGTCCCGCGTGGCCGCCTCCCATGCATCGACCATGGGTGTGAAAGGCGCGTTCTGCGAGAGATGGAGGCGCATCTTCTCCGTGCCGAATCGCCCGTCCTCGGCAAGACGCAAATTCGCCTCCCACGCTGCGATGGCCCCGGTACCGCTGCCCACTGCTTGAAAGTAATGCCGCGGGACGCGTCCCGTCTTCTCCACAGTCGCAAGCACGACCGTGCCCATGCCGTCCCGCCGCGCGGCGTTCAGTGCGCCGCCCTCCGGGAAATACCCGCTGGTGCGGGCGATGCCGTTTCCCAGGGCGATTGCATCGGCGTAGTCCGCCCCGCCGTTCAGCACCGCAAGGCGGACGTGTGGTTGTGACGGCGTGGTGCTCCAGAGCAAGGGAAGCCCGTGTCCCGGCACGACCAGGAGGGCAGGCACGCCGTGGCGGGTGCAGGCCTGGTGGAAGGCGCGCGCGGTGTTCCCCGCGGAGGAAACCACGAGGGAATCCTGCCAGCCGTCGCCGATGCGCCCGCAGACGGCCTGGGCCTCGAGCTCCTTGAATGTGCATGTCTCCATAAGGCCGCCCTTCTCGGGCCACCAACCGTTCCAGATCACGAAGAGATTGGAAAGCCCCAGCGTCGGCCCCAGGCCGGTGCTCTGGAAAACGGCGGAGCCGGCGCCGCCGGAGAGTGTGCGCCGGATGGGCAGCCAGTCGAAGAACCGGAAGACCCCCGTTTGCTCGGGGTGCGCGACGAAGCGCTTTTGTCGGTACTGTGCACGAAGCAAGGCGGGGGCGTGCGGCTCAGGGCACGTGAGGAGGAACCGGTCGGGCCTGTCCGCGAAGCTGCCTCCACACGTCGGGCAGCGGAGGCTGTAGTGATCGTCGGAAACTTGCCTTTTGGCTGCCCTGTCCATACTCTGAAAGAGAAAACCGTGTGTCTGGCGGGCATGTCAACCCGCGGCGCCCGAGGAAACGCGGAATGCAGGGTTTTCCGGGGGATTTCTCTCTGCCCGACACGCCGCGGACGGCAAAATCCCTGCTGAAACCGGATATTGCGGCCGCTTATCCGGGGGAGTGTTCATGGAGAGAAACCGCAAGCGTCTCCTGCTTTCTGTCGGCGAACGGCTCTTCGGCCAGAGCGGCTACAGGAGCGTGAGCATCCGCGATA
Organism: Spirochaetaceae bacterium; assembly: GCA_003154555.1. Classification (GTDB taxonomy): domain Bacteria; phylum Spirochaetota; class Spirochaetia; order SZUA-6; family Fen-1364; genus Fen-1364. The sequence continues at coordinate 835 of PMDT01000061.1, read as the reverse complement.
TCACGAGCGCTGCCGGGCTCGGCATGGGAAGCTTCTATACGTACTTCCCCAGCAAGGAATCCTTCTATTCAAACGTCGTGGACCTGATCGAGGAGAGGGCGGCGAAGGAAATTACCCGGCACGTTTCGAGCCTCCGCTCACCCTCCTACCGGTTGAAAGCCCTGTTCCGCTGGACGAATCTCACCCTGCGTGCGAGCGCCATCCTGCGCGGTCTCTATGGCGGAGAGAGGCGCTTCCTCTATCCGGGCGCGGAGGAGCGGGTCCAGAACGGCACGACCCTCTTCGCGCACGTGCGCTCGCTCCTGACGGATATCCTCGCCGAGGGGACCCGCACGGGTGCATTCCGCACGGGGCTTTTCAAGGACCCCCGCCGGATGCTCATGGCGGTTTTCACCGCGGTATCCCTGGCGTCGGGCACAGAGGATTCCACGGACCTCGCGGAGGACATGATGCTGCTGGTGGAGCGCGGCATGCGCCGCTGGCTCCGCTTCCGCCAGCGCGCGGAGCGGCTGGACGTGCGCGCGCGCCGCAAATCGGACAAGGGATGAAGTCGTTTCCGGCTTGCGCGTGATCAACCTGTCGCCCTGATGCCGCTTTCAGTCCTGCCACGCCCCGGGCAGAATCTCCACAGACCTGCGCAGGAATCGCTTCAGCACAACGATATCTTCGGGTGACAGCGTGACAAGCAGTGTACGGAGGGTGCGGTTGCGCATGCGCCGGCTCCTCTCCAGCCCTTCCCTTCCCGCTGGAGTGATCGCCAGGACTGCTGACCGGCGGTCCTCCAGGGAACGCGTGCGTGTAATCAGGCCACGTTCACGGAGGTTGTCCACGACCT